>JAJYHU010000075.1 GCA_021784615.1 Acidobacteriota bacterium
GCAATAGACTTATTGAACAGGCCCTGATTTTCCCCTCCACCTCGACCGCCGACTAGCCATGTATTTAATCGTTGACAAACTCCGGCGTTGGTGAATAGAATTAGTTGCCTTGCTTTTGCCATTCGTTCTTCTTGTCGGCGTAACCTCGCACCACAACACCTGCAATTCCTCATAGGAAGAGTTCCGTCACCATGACGCCATGGATGGATTTGGTAGTGGTTTTCGCCTGCGGCTGCATTCTGGGGGCAACCGTTTCTGCGCTTTGGTGCAAAGCCAGGCTTGACGTCTACAGGCATCTTGCCGAGAAACATTTTGACATGCTGAATATGCCTCTCATTCCAGCTGATGCGCAGCCGGTTCAAGACGCAACAGGCCTTGAAATAGGATATGGATCAGGCGGCGAAAAAAACAGTCGGTGACTGGACGAGAGTTTGACTCATTAAAAGCCTTCCAACTGGCCGCTGAAGCGCTCAAATCGCATAATTCCTTTTAGAATGAAAAGATGCAGAGAAATTTGAGCGGTGGCTTGCACGCCTGCCGCGCCCGGTGGCGCTGATTCTTTGCAGGTTGACTATCGCTCCCCTAGACTTCGCCAGTTTTAGTCCTTGCGGCCCTTCGCAAATGGCGACTTTTAAGTTAAAATATACCTTTTAGTATGGAATGTTCAATGTCCACTCATAATCATTCGATAGCTGTCGTGCTGTTTGCGCACGGTAGCGCCGTTGAGGAAGCGAACCAGGGGATTCGGGATCTGGCCGGGAGAATCCGAGTTGCCGGCTCCTATCCCTATGTTCAGGCGGCATTTCTCGGCCCCGGCCAGCCGGAGTTGGGAGCCGCCATCACTCAAGCGGCCAAGGCGGGCTATCGCCGCGTTGTGGTTCTTCCCTATTTCTTGACATTGGGAATCCACTTGCGGCGCGACCTGCCAAAGCTGGTGGCGGAAGAAAGAAAGAAGCACCCACAGGTGAAGATACACGTCGGCCAGTCGCTCGAAGACCATCCGGAGATGGCTTCGATTATCCTCGGCAGGATTCAGGAAGTGATCGAAGAGGCCAAGACGGAACCGTGAACCCAACTCACCATCAAGCGGTTCTTCGCAGCGTTCAGTATACGAACGAGCGGACGAAGCACTTTGAATTCAAGGTCTCGAACGGCAGCCGGTTCGATTTCCGGCCCGGCCAGTTCATCTCGCTGGAGTTTGAGCCGGACGGCAAGAAGGTCCGCCGCCCCTATTCGATTGCTTCCGCGCCCCGCCTCGACAATGGTTTCGATCTTTGCCTGAACATTCTGCCGGAAGGCCGGGCTTCTTCCTGGCTTTTCCACCTGAAGCCGGGTGACCCGATCTGCTTTTCCGGTCCTTTCGGATTTTTCACCCTGCGCGAGCCTCCCGATCCCGTTTCCGCCTTCATCGCCACCGGAACGGGCATTGCGCCCATCCGCGCCATGTTGCAGCAGCTTTACAGGCGGCCGCATGATTCAGAAGTATGGCTGATCTTCGGGGTTCGGCGGAAAGCGGACATTCTTTACCGGGAAGAATTTGAAAAGCTGGCGCGGGAAAATCCCAACTTCCATTTTGTTCCCACGCTCAGCCGCCCCGATCCCGGCTGGGCGGGCCACACCGGGTACGTCCAGCAGCACGTCACGCGCTACCTGGCGGGTAAAAAGGGATTCCACGCTTACATCTGCGGGCTCCGCAAAATGGTCGACGACGTCTCGCACGTACTCCGGTCCATGGGCCACGACCCCAAGTCACTCAGCTTTGAGAAATACGATTGAGGCTGCTGCGGTTGTCTCAAGGCAGGAAAATATTGATGAAAGTCTCGAAAGAAAGGGCAAAGCCAGGTGGGTAGAGTTCCTACGAAGACAGAGGAAATCTGGGCAGACCTTCTGGAGGGTAACCGGCGCTTCCAGGCCGGCAAGCCGGCAGCACGGGAGTTGGTGAGCAGGCGCGCGGCGCTCTCCCAAGGACAAAACCCTCAGGTCATTGTGCTCGCTTGCGCCGACAGCCGCGTTTGTCCCAGTCTGCTGTTTGATAAGGATCTCGGAGATCTCTTCGTGGTTCGGACGGCCGGCAACGTAGCGGACCCGGTGGCGCTCGGCAGCCTTGAATTCGCCGCAGAGTACCTCCATTCCAGGGTTCTCGTGATCCTGGGGCATGAGCAATGCGGCGCGGTGGGCGCAGCTGCCGCGGGCGAGAAGCCGCCCACTCCCAATTTGGAATCCATTGTGGCCAGAATCCGGCCCGCATTCGAAAGCGTGAAAGGCTCGCCCGGCACGGGCCGCCGGCTGCGACTGGCGGAGCGGGCCAACGTTCACCTGAGCGCGGACGACATCTTGCGCAACAGTCCGCTGCTCCGAGCAAAGGTGGCGGCCGGGAACCTTACTCTGATCAAGGCCCTCTATCGGCTCCGCACGGGACAGGTTATCCGCTTGCCGAATGAGCCGCGCGAAAGCTGACTCCCCGTAAAAATAGGGCGCAGGCCGGCAAGAGCCATCCGACGTGTGCTCTTGCCGGGTCAAAGGGACTCTCATTCGAGAGGTGGAAGTTCGATGTCCTGATCCACATAGGCAGTGACGGGCGTCCCTAACGGTATTTGGTAATTCTTGCCCATCGTCAAAAGCAGCCCGGACACGCCGAAGATCGCAGTGCCCGCCGCCATTGCCTTCTTATTCCGCTTACCAACGCCGGCCTGCTCACCTCGCAACAATATCCTGGTGTTACCGGCCTTAATGAAGTCCACGCGAATCTTGAGATCTTTCGGCCGGTTCCGCTTTTTCTCTGAGGCCTTGCCTTCAATAATTGTTCCGAGCACTCGAGTCCCTTTTCGAACCACCACTGCGTCGCCAACGCGGAGGTCTTCCGCCAAGGCCAGTTCCACGGGATCACCCACGACAGCCGCCCCGCCGGTGACCTGCTGCGCGAGCGACAGGTGGACCGCGGTGCCCTCTTTAAGAAGGACCAGCGCGCGGGGCCCCCGTTGGGCATTCGGCGTGACCTGGTGCTCGGAAGCGATAACAGCCTCCTGCTGTGTGCGTGCCACTTCCGAGGGCCATACCATGTAAGTTAGGATCAACCCAAGTAATATAATTCCAGCCAGCTTGTTCATCGGATTATCGCCTCCCGGCGCCACGCGCCTGCCACCCGAGAGTGAATGGGCGGTCATCGGCCGCTGGGCGCTGCCGCGACCTTTTTTTCAGAAGCCGGCGCCTGCCCCAGCCCCGGCCCTCCAATCCGCGGTTGCAGGCGCTTTGTGAGTTTAGCCAGCGCCTTATTCTCTGCCCCTTTTCCACGCAAGCCTCCGCCTTCGTCCGCAGTCTCCTTCCACAGCAATGTACCGGAAAGGTCGTAGGCCTCAACAGTAATTTTCACCCACTTCATTTTCGGCCGGTCCACCGTGATGAGAAGAAGGCTGGAGGCGCCTGCTTCTCGCGCAAGGTTGGTGAACGTCGAGACAGGAATAAGGTCGGCTGACTCGATTCGCTTTCGAACAGGGTCTTGAGCAACAAGCACGTGACGGCTCTCGAGATATTCGGCCACGCCCGCGACCGCCCGGTGGAAGACTTCGGGGCTGCTGCGAAGCACCTGTTGGTGCGTCCGGTACGCCGCAATATAGACCGCGGCGGGTTTTACAGCGGCGGGTTCGGATTGCGCCAACACAGGCACAGGAAAAGTCAAAGTGCAGATCCCATAAACGATGAGGCGAAGAGCCGTGATTTTCATTGTGACCTCCATAGGAAGAGCGCAGCCGGAGGACACCCGAGGCGCTCAATCTATTCGGACTTTCCAAAATGCCAGAAGACGCCAATCTTGAATTCCACCACCGAATATCTCCGTCCGGTTTCCACCGTAATGGGGTTGCGAACATCGCCAAACGTGCCCGCTGAGTAATCCACAATGGGCGCCAGGCCAAACCTCCCGCCGAGCCTGAACTCATAACCGGCGCCGGCCATCCATGCCCATCCGCTGCCGTTGTTACCCTCAGGCCGGGCGTTCTCATAAAACGCGGCTCCCGTCCCGCCCCGGAGAAAAAGCGGAACCGTGGGGATTGGGAACACATCGGCCACGGCCATCACGTTGCTGACGCTCTCGCCGACCGTGGGATTGTTGAGATCGAACGCCTGGAGAAGCCAGCCGTTCAACAGCAGCCCGATCCTGGCCCGGCTTCCCAGGCGGTGGCCGCCCGCGAATCCCATGGCGAACGTTGAGCTGCGGGCCCCAGGGAATTGATCAGACGCGAGCTGGAGTTGTCCTTCCCCAAGTTGGAATTCCACCCACCAGGGGCGCTCGCTTGGTATTGATTGTTGGGCTCGCGCAGGAATTGCGAAGCAGGCGAACAGGAAAACAGATATCAGCAATCCATTGCCCCGCCGCATTGTGCCTCCTCCAATTTTTACAATCACCTCAGAAGGGTTAAACAAAAGAAAATGATTGCCAGAAGGATTAATGATTAGGGCTGGGCATCTTTACAGTCCGGCCAATCTTGACGTGTTAATTCATGGGTCGAAATTAGGGCGTTTTGGGCCAGCTTGCAGTGATTCTGGTCACCACCTGTTGTGAGCGCCTTGGCCGTGTGCAGCCTGGAAGGAAACCGGACCAGAAGGTAGGGTCCCGGGCTTAAATGTGGAAGGCTATCTTTCAGGCTGCCTGGGAGTTGAAGAAGAACACATCAAGCCTCACGGCGATCAGCCCGCCGAATCTCCGCCGCGCGGTCAAAGATCGCTTCCCTGCTGATTCCTGCTTCCTTGTACATGGCAAAGATATTCTCGTCAGGGGTTTCAGGTGGAACGGTGTGTGAAGCCGCCAGAATGTAACCACCGCCGTCCCGGGTCATGCCCTCGACCAGTCGCGCGGTGGCGCGCCGCACCTCAGCCACCGTTCCGGTGGGAAGAACTCCTTGCGTGTCAACGCCCCCCATAAAGGCCAAGTGCTTCCCAAACTCCGCCTTCAGTTCAAGAGGTTCCATCCCGGGGCAATTGCACTGCACGGGGTTAAGCACGTCGACGCCGATCTCGATCAAGTCGGGAATGATGGGCCGCAGCGCGCCGCAGCAATGATAAGCCACCCACAACCCCTTCTGTTTGCCCACTGCAACAACCCGCGCCAGGTGAGGCTTGATCAGCTTCCGCCAGGCGCCTGGGCTCATCAGCATCGAGAGCTGCGAGCTTACATCATCACCCGTCCATAACCAGTCGAGCGCAAACCGTTGGACGGCCGCTTGCGAGAGCGCGACTGAGAAGTCGGCGCACCGCTTGAGCATTTCTCCGGCGAAGGCCGGGTCCTCGGCGATATCCAGCAGCGCCCTTCCCATTCCGCGCAGGCGCCAGTACATTTCAAAGCCACAGGGAGAAACGTCGCAGCCAATAAAGTAATCCTTCTGGTGCTCGGCCACCGGAAGCATCAAGCGCATCAAGTCCTCCAGGCGGTCGGTGGGAAAGCGGTAGCGAAGCGCCTCATCCTGGCTGGCCCGCGCCAAGGGGAATCCGGTGATTTGATTGAAGCCCTGTTGCCGCGTCCACTCGACGCCCCAGAAGTCCACGTGCGATTTACCTTCCTGCTCGTGGACTATTCCTTCCATCGCGTAGCTGTTGTTTACCCAGGTTTGGCGCACGTCGTCGCCCATAGCCTCGGCCACGCGGGATGCAGATATTTCCAGGAGCGCGGCCAGGCGGCGCGCCGTCTGAGGGTGGAACCACATGAACACCGGCAGGCGGTCAACCGGTTTCCGTTGCAGCGCCGCGTGGACGCGTTGTTTTGAATTCATCAAAAGGCCCTTCGGTTTCGCGATTCCATAAGGCGGCACGGTCGCTCTGCTTCGAGCAGCCTTTTAAGGCCGGTTCCATGCTTGCGATCCGCCGCTTCCTCCCGGCGCATTATACCTCCCGCCGGGCGAAGGTGAGAACACAAATCCCGAAGAACCGGACAGCCAAGGCGATTCTTCTTGACAAAGTAGGCCTAGCGTGCTAGCATTTGTGCTGGTTGTTTCAGGAGCAGAGGGCCTGGAAACAGCCCGGGAGATCAAAGATCATGAAACCATCCCATAGCCCCTCTGTAAATCCTTGTAGATTCTTAAAACTAAACCACAAAGAGCCGCTTCAGGTGTTTTCCGCAACGAAAAACAGAAAAAAAGAATTCTTTTTTTCAAAAACGAAGCTAGCCAAGTTATTGAAAATAAACAATAGGCAAAAAAACGAAGCGGAAATCCGCCCAAGCCGATTTTTTGGCCCAAGCGGGCGAATGCAGCGGCTAGCGTTCTGCTTGTACGGGAGCTGCAGGAGAGAGCGTCCAAGGCTTGCCGTCAAGTTCGTCGGGCGGCTTCACGTTCAGCAGATTCAACACGGTAGCGGAGACATCCATGATGCTGGGATCGGAAGAATCGAGCTTGCGGTTGATGAACAGAATGGCTTGGGTATCTTTGGGGTCGGAGGCGCAATGATCGCCGCTCCACTTTCGCGTGTTGGGAACCACAATGTCCGGCGGGATCGCTCCCAGGGAAGTCTCCCAAGACGTCCGGTAGCCGGGATAGAAATCAAGTTGCAGGTCCGGCGCGTCCTTGGCGTAAGGGCCGTGGTCGATCTCATGGCCCAGGTAAACGTCTTCCAGGACGGGCTTATTATCCTTGGGGTCGCGGAAAGCCAGCAGCTTGCTGCGGATTTCCTCTTCCAACTGGTGAGCTTGGGCGCCCGGCTGCACAATGCCGTACTCCTCGCGCCCGTAGAGGTTCAAATAGATTTGCCCCAGGCCCAGCGAATAGGCTTTGGTGCGGCTCCAGTCGACGTTGGGGAAAAAGTTCCCCTGGCTGTAGAGGTTGTCCAGGGTGTACTGTTTCGACCCGGTATCGGGATTCTTAAGAACCATGTAGCCGTTTTTGACCAGCCACGTGTTGGTGTTGAATCCGCGGTTGAAGGCATGGAAGCCGTGGTCGGACACAATAATCAAGGTGCCGCCGGGCTTCATGGCCTGCTCGACTTCTCCGACCACTTTATCCGCCGCCTGGTACACGTTCAGGATGGCGTCGCCATATTTCGCGGCCAGCACCGGGTCGTAACGCGGACTCTGGTGGTCCATCAGCCGCCAGAACATGTGCTGGATGCTGTCCGTGCTGGTAAAGATAGCGACCATCAGGCTGGGAGGATGGTTCCGGAGCTGGTCGAGTACAATCTTCGTCTCGCTATTCATGGTGCGGTACGTGTCTTGAAGGAAGACGCCTTCGCCGATCCTCTCCTCGTTGAGCGCCCAGGTGTCGTGCCACCACCCAAGCGTCTTGAAGTAGCCCCACTTGTCCGCCAAGTGTTCGCTCCAATCGGCGGGATAAGAGACCGGCAGGACGGGATCTTTCGGATCAATGTTCATCGGGGCCATGTAAATGCGCAGGGCCGGCGAGGTTTCAAGGACGTAAAAGCGGCTAATGGCCTTAACCGAAATAAAGGCGTTCACCGGAAACTTCTCCACAAACCAATTGCTCCACTGATGATTGGCGACGGTTTCCGTCTGGCCGTCCAGACGAATGGTGACCGAGTTCCGGTCCGGCGATTCCTCGAAGCTGACGGGGATGGAAATGCGGCGGTAGACTTTGGTGGTGGGGTCAACGGGGCCCGAGATTTCCGACTTGGCCATGGAACCGTC
>JAJYHU010000252.1 GCA_021784615.1 Acidobacteriota bacterium
CACCACCTTCGTCGCGATGCACTCCGCCGCCGAATAGTGATGTCCGGGGATGACCTCCGTTCCGCAGATGGGGATGTCCAGTTGCTCCGTCAGCTTCCGAAGACCGTGGAAATCCACGTCAAAGATCGGCTCTTCAAACCAGTAGTAATTCAGACGCTCGAGCTCGCGCCCCATGCGCAACGCTTGCTCATGATTGTAAGCAGCCACGGGGTCCGCCATCAGCTTGAAATCGGGCCCGACGGCCTCGCGGCACAGGCGGTAGGCCTTCAGATCAAACTCGATGTCGCCGGGAGGATGCAGCTTATACGCGTGCCAGTGTCGGTCCTTCACTTCCACAGCCTGCGCGGCATAGGCCTCTGGAGTCGGCAGGACAAAGGAGCTGGCGTATACAGGGACCGTATTGCGGTACTCTCCGAGCAGCCGGTAAAGCGGCAGCCCGGCCACCTTTCCGGCGATGTCCCACAGGCAGATGTCAAAAGGACCGTAGGAGTATATCGGGACGTGGTTCCACCAACGGTCATGCATCCGAAATTCCTTCCAGTGCTTCTCCCGTGCCAGAGGGTCGCGCCCCAGGAAAAAAGGCTTCAGAGCGGAAGCTGCAATGGCGCCCGCCATCTCCGCGCCGCGCCCCGCAAAACCGAACGACGTTCCCTCAATGCCCTCGTCGGTCTTCATGGTGACAACCAGAAAATCAAAAGCCGACTTGCCGCCGACCCGCATGCCGGAATCCGCCGTCTCGGCCGGGGCGTTCTTACAAACTCGAATTTCAATCGAAGTGATCTTCATAAGCATCTCCTTGCGTCTTCGTTCGCTGCCCGAGAAGGCTTCCTCGCGGATTCCAAATCCCAGCGCAGTCAGACTTGATCCGCAGTGATAATCACCGGACCGCAGCCAAACCAACTGCTCTATTAATACTCAAATTGGGCCAGGATACCAGTCTTTCCTTAACGTACTACTTCACCACGAAGGCGTAAGGTCCAAGTTAACGCGCCGCCGAGGCGCCATACCTCAACATGGGTATTCACTGGACGAACGCGGAATCTTGTTTTTAAATAAAAGGCCCGGTACTCAGCAGGACGTGCCGATTTAAACTTCGACTGCTCTTCCACGATGGGACAGAGCCCAGTACGACTTTACGACTTCATCATCAGGAGCGACGCATGGATGAGAATTATGATGGCAAAAGGCAGAGTAGAAGGGACTTTCTGAAAACAGGCGCCGGGGCGCTAAGCACTCTTGGAGTGGTTTCGAGCACATTGGGACCGACTCTGACCGGGACGCCCGCCGAAGCTCCCAGGCCAAACTTTGTTTTCTTTCTGGGGGAAGGCGTGCGGCCGGACGAATTCAGCTCATATGCGGTACAAGGCTGGGACGGCAATGGACTCAGCGCCTTCGGCAGCAGGTTCATGTCCACGCCGCATCTGGACCGCATCGTTCATGAAGGCATTACCTTTCGCAATGGCTTTGTCACTTACGCTCTCTGCCTGCCTTCACGGTCATCGTTTCTCACCGGCCTTTATCCGCACCGGACTGGCGCCATCGACAATCGCCGCCGGTCAATTCCCGAGAGCGTCCCGACGATCGCCGACATGCTGCGCGGCGCCGGCTATGAGGTCGGCTTCTTCGGCAAAGCCCACATTCATGACTTGAGCAAACGCAATTGGGATATCTTTTTTGGAGTTGAAGAGGCAGGGGCAAACTACTATCGCCCCATGATTATTGAAAGCAAGGATGGCGTGGCCGACCTTCCCAAGCAGTATCACGGTTATGTTGATGACATTATCACCGAGCGGGCGCTCAAGTGGGTAAATCAGAAGCGCGACAAACCCTTCTGCCTCTTTCTCTGGTTCATTGCCCCCCATGCGCCCTTTTACAGGCCGCGCCGGTTGCTTGACTTATATAATGGCGTGCCCATTCCCAAGCCCTCCACCTTTGACGAAGACCTGAAGGGTTACCCCGGGAAGCCCCTGGCGTTTAAGGATGCCTACAACAAGATCGGGACAACCACTCTTGGAAATGACGACCCGCGATCTCTCGAGGAGATTGTCAAAGACCATGCCGCCGGCGTGGTGAGTAACGATAGCAATGCCGGCAGGATTATGGACGCGCTGGAAAAAGCCGGAACCCTCGATGACACCGCGATCGTCATCAGTTCGGATCATGGGTTCTTCCTCGGCGAGTGGAGATTCTACGACAAGCGATTTATGCACGAGCCTTCCATCCGCGTGCCTTTCTCAATCCGCTATCCGCGCATGGTCCGAGCCGGCATAACTCGGAATGAGATGGCTCTGAATATCGATGTTGCTCCAACTATCCTGGAGCTGGCAGGCATCAAAGATCCCGATTGGACGGACTGGGTCCAGGGCCGGAGCTTGATTCCCTTCATGAACGGCACTCCGCCTTCCGACTGGCGAAAGGATTGGCTCTACGAATACTTTGAATACCCGGCCGCGGAAAGGGTCAAGCCAAACCGCGGCGTCCGCACCGAGCGTTACAAGCTGATTCATTACTTTCTGGCTCCCCAGGAATTTGAGCTCTACGATCTTCAGGAAGACCCGGGAGAACTGCATAATCTTTACGGGGATCCGCGCCACGCGGCGCTGGCCAAGGATCTGCTGAATCGTATCAGCGAGCTCCGGAAGGAAACCGGCGACGAATACACTTACGAGTTGCCCAATAGCTATGAGTTCCAGCAACAGAAATACTGAGGGCACGGACCACGGCGCGGTTTTCTGGCTCTTAAGGAACGGCGGCTCTCAAGCAGGATGCCGGCGGGGTGTCAGGCGGCGTTTGCCGAAGAGCGGCATTACGGCGCAATGATTGCAGCGTCGGCCGCAGCCGGGACAACCCACTCACTCATGGGGTATAAGCCGCCGCAATCGGTACACTTCGTGGATGTAAACCGGGCAGCGCAACTCGGACAGACTGCTTGCGTCTGGAAGGTGTCGAATGGCTTGCGGCAATGGCCGCAAACCCAAAAGGGGCCCGCCAGCGGAGCTTGTTTACAGGAAGGACAGGCATAGCCCTCGCGACGCGGCAGCTTGGCACGGCGCCCGAGCGCCTGCGCCTGGCGCAATCCTCCCCAGCAATTGATCAGGATGAACGCGGCGATAACGCCAAACCAGACGGAGTGTGCCCACAAAGCAAACAGGAAAAGCCCTCCAACACCCACAAAGCTGATCACCGTCGCTACCATTAAGCTGCGCGCAGGCCCGATTTGAAACCATAGGAGGGCGCGGAGGATCTGCCCTCCGTCCAAAGGATAAATGGGAAACAGGTTGAAGATGAGCAAAACCAGATTGATGACCCAGGCCGCATGCAGCAACCCGTTGGCATTGGGCATCGACTCCGCCCACCCGAGCGACCGGCTAAGTATCTCGATCACCGAGAGAACCGGAAACAGCACCACGTTCACCAGCGGCCCCGCCGCGATGCTCCACAGCACGGCACCCGGCCGCTGCGGCGGACGCACGTACGCAACTCCGCCCAACGGCCACAGGACGATCCGGTCCGCTTTGCCTCCCACCTGCCGGCAGGCCAGCGCGTGCCCGTACTCGTGCAGCATCACAATAAGAAACAGCGCCAGGTATTCCAGCGCGTTCCAGGTGAGAGAGGAATAGCTGCCGCCCCGGTCGCTGATTTCATACGCCGCAACCAGAAACCACGACCAGTGCAAAAACAAATCAATCCCGGCAAACCGGAACAGCCGGAAAGAACCCCGTTGAATACTTGTCATAGGCTCGACTTTACCGGGCATTGTGTTTTGGCCTCCCGGGCGAAGGTAGTATACATGCCCCCGCTTCCTCCGTAACCACAATTTAGTCCCCGCAAACTTACCTGCGCTGCGCCGCGCGACGGGCCGAGTAAGGGGTTTTCTGTAGCGCGTCTTCAGATCCGCGGTCCTTGATTATGTTCGGACTCCTAAATCAACCGGATGGCGCAGAAGCGCGCCAGCGAGCATCTGCGATCTCGCAAGGTAGAGTAACCACGCTATGCATTTCAAGCCGTGGGTTCGTGCGTGCAACAAGCCCACAGCACAAAAGCCGTGCTGTCTGCTTCAGAACTCAGATTTCTGTTTGGAAACGCCGGCCCTGAAATAGTAGTTTCCGGGCGCGACTTCGAGTTCCAGGCAATCATCCGCGGCCGCGGTGGGTGTATCGGGTAATTGATTGCCGGCGGCGGGCGCCGACGAGGCCTCTTGCGTGGGCAGCGGGACCGGCAAGGCCACGGCGGCCGGCAGCGTCAGTATAGAGCGGATTGCGGTACGGCGCTTCATCGTCACCTCTTACCTCGATCGCTCAAAAGCGTTGCCTGGATTAACGCCCTTCGGACAAGCTGTGTAACCTATCACCAGCAATCCGAAGCTGATGATGCATCTGTGGTCGGTGTTTGCGCAGAATGATATTCGGGTTACTCCGAAGCTGACGTTGACGGCCGGCATTCGGTGGGATTACCAAGGGGCCTTGACGGACCGCTTCAACGCCTTGGTGCGGGACTTCTGCGTTTCCTGCGTCAATCCCATCCAGGTTCCTGGCATGACGTTGATGGCAGGGCTGGAGTACGCGGGGGTTGGCAGCAATCCGCGCGGCATCACAAACCCGCATTACGGCAACATCGCACCGCGGTTTGGTTTCGCTTACCGGTTCTGGCACGATACGGTTGTGCGTGGCGGATTCGGCATCGTCTACGCCCAGGCGTGGCAGAACCCAGGAGCGGCGCCGGGTTTCAGCCAGACGACCACCATATTGCAACCGACTACGGAAGGTATTCCGGCCACCGATCTCACCAATCCCTTCCCAGATGGGGTCCTGAGCCCGGTGGGCGCCGCCAACGGCCTGGCAACCAACGTCGGCCGGGACGTCAGCTTTACCGACCCGAATACCAACATCCCCCAGACCTACCAATACTCGCTGAGCGTTCAAGACACGTTCCGACAGAACTGGCTGCTGAGTGCGTCGTATGTGGGCAGCTATATCCGGCGGTTGCCGGTATCCCAGAACCTGAATCACCTTTCTCTTCCGGCCCTGGCTCTGGGTAATGCGGCGCTAACCGCTTCTGTGGATAACCCTCTTTCCGCAGCCCAGAACCAATCCGTCAATGCGCCCTATCTGAGCGTACTGAACGGAACCTTTATGAATCAATCCACCATCCAGGAACAGTAGTTGCTGCTTCCCTATCCCGAATTTGGCGGGGGGACGGAAAACTATATTCCCATCGGCAATAACAAATACAATGCGCTGTGGCTGGACTTGACCAAGCGCATGTCTCACGGGCTGGACTTTGATATCAACTTCGACTGGTCCAAGACCATGCAGAAAACGCAGTTCCTAAATGCGCAGGATCCTGCTCCATCCTGGTTCCTTTCTCCGTATGACACACCGGCTGAAGTCAAGTTCTCCGGTGTGTGGAACCTTCCTTACGGACCTGGGCGGGAATTCGGACAGCAGGCTGGTCCCGTTATGACCCGTCTCCTCGGAGGCTGGTCGGCCAGCCCAACTTGGCAGTGGCAAGCCGGCTTCCCCGTACCGTTTCCTTTTAATGTTGCGCCAACGGGTGCTTCTGTGAAAACCGCGCACCAGAGCGTCAATCACTGGTTCAACACCTGCACGATAACCAATCCGAATACCACCCCGGTTACGACCACCGGTTGCCTCGTCGATTCAACCCCTTCTTGGGTGGTGTTGCAAACCAACCAGCTTGACACATGGTCTCCGTACATGCCCAATCTCCGGGGACCGAACGCCTTTCAGGCGGCTATCGTTCTGAGTAAGGCTATAAAGCTTAAGGAGACCATCAAAACCCATGAAGCTAGCTTCGCTGCAGACTCTGTCTTCTTCAAAATTGGCAGGGGAACGGGATAATTTTTGTAACAAACAACCGCATGCCTGGGCTTCGTATCCCCTGGCCGGTATGCATGTTCCGATCCGCAAGGATAATTCTTAAAACCAACTTAGATTTGGGGTTAGGGCTACGACTTCTCCGCAGACTGACCGAGCAAGCGGCCCCACGAAGCGTGAAATGATTTTGGATCCTTCCGGTTTTCGCAGCTTATGTTCAATTGCTCAGCTGTGCAATTTATTGCCTAAGGGGGGTAATCTTAGTTACCCATTTCTTTTGTTTGACATATCTTAGTGTTTGACATATTGTAATTTTGTTGTTAGCCTTGGCTGACGGAAATTCCTGTAGCCTCTCCATGAATGGGGCACAGTGGCGAAGGCATATTCACGCATGACGGAGGTTGACCTGATGAACCCGCGACGCACTCTTTCTTTGGCGACGGGATTAGCGCTTTTGGTATTGCTCGCAGTTGTCGCTCCTGCGTTCCCGCGGGGGAACAAGGCAAAGCTTAGGATTCACGTTAGTCCGAATCAAGCGTACCTTTTTGTTGATGGGGCGGCCCTTAAGGAAGGTAATTGTCTGCTTGAGGAAATGTGCACGGTCTGGCTTGACCCGGGCGAGCATACGGTTTCGATCCATAACTACGGGTATAAGACCGAGACGCAGAAAGTTAATTTGCAGGCCGGCAAAGTCACCAAGCTTGATATCAAGCTTGTGCCAGAGGGCGGGCCGGTTTCGTCACCATGGGGAAGGATTCAGATCGAAGGAGCTCCTCCTCATGCCGCAGTTCTCCTGAACGGAAAGACACCTGACTTCTTTGTTGGGCATGTTGACGAGTTCGATAATAACTTCCTATTTAAGCAGCAGCTCATTGTTCCTCCGGGCACATACCAAATGGATGTGACATGGTGGGGCGATGAGATCTGGTCGGGGCCTGTGACGGTCAAGCCCAACGAGCGCGTCATTGTGCACGTCAACAAGAACGGAACGACAACCACGAAACCGTGGCCGGAGGGGTCAAAAATCACCTCCCTGCCGCGCTTCAAATCCGGGATCAACACGACTACCGTGGCCGTCGCCCCTGTGAAAGGCCAGCTCTCGGCCAGCCCCACGGATGTTAAATGCGGCGATTCCACCCAGCTTTCATGGTCTTCTAGCAATGCTGTGGAGAACGAAATCAGCGGCGTCGGAAAAGTGGCAGCCAGCGGCAGCCAGGCGGTTGAACCTAAGCAAACAACCACCTATGACTTCACCGCGGCGGGCCCTGGCGGAATCGTCAAGCAAAGCGCCACCGTCAATGTCGATTCGGAAATCCAGGCTTCGCTTAGCATCAGCCCCAGCGAGGTTCGTTACCATAAAGTTGGCGATAAAGTGGTCGAACAGGGTTCGGCGACCATTTCGTGGTCAACCACCAATGCCCAATCTGTTTCCATCGATCCTCTCGGTTCTGTGGACAAAAGCGGGAGCCAAACAATTACTCCCACTCCCAAGCAGACCGGTTACGGTCCTGTGGATGAAACCGATACTTACACCTTGCACGCCACCAACGATTGCGGGGGATCTCAAACAGAGACCGCCACATTGCATATCGTGGGTCTGATCGAGCGCGCGCACGTGGAAGTGGCGCTTGCGAGCATCTTTTTCCCAACCGCCTGGCCTGACCGGCGCCATCCGCATGATGGCCTGCTTCAGAGCCAGAAAGACGTTTTGGATAAACTTGCAGAAACCTTCATTCAACATCACAATGCCGAGCCTGATTCCAGGCTGTTGCTCGAAGC
>JAJYHU010000327.1 GCA_021784615.1 Acidobacteriota bacterium
GATCTAAAGAGGAGATGTACCAGACGATCGAGCATATCGCCCGGTTGTTGCCCGTGGGGCAGCCGCGGTATCTGATGGGTGTCGGAACGCCGGCGGACCTTGTTGAGTGCGTTGCCTTGGGGGTCGACATGTTCGATTGCGTTATGCCCAGTCGCAACGCCCGCAACGGCTGCGTTTTTACATCCGAGGGCAAGCTGTCAATCAAGAGCGCGCGCTACGCTCACGACCCCGGACCGATAGACCCGGCATGCGGCTGCCCGGTCTGCCTGCGGCATTCGCGAGGCTATCTTCGGCATCTGTTTCGGGCTGGGGAGATTTCCGCGGCCATGCTGGCAACCTACCACAACTTATGGTTTTACCTTGACACGATGCGCAAAGTCAGGCAGTCTATTGTTTCCGGAGGGTTTGAGGATTTCCTTGCCAGGGTACGTGCGGAGTCGTAGTCGGATTTCCTTTCTCTAAAAGCGAAGCGCAAAGAAAAGAAGAGAAGGCCGGCGAACTTTGTTAGCGTGGCCTACCGTGTGCGGGATATCTCATCCCCTATCCTAATTCTGACGGCTCGATCTTGCTCGGGTTTTTGGTGTTTAACAGAATAGTTTTGGCGGCGGACCCCGGCGCGGGCGGGGCGCTGACCCAGTTTCTTTTGTTGTTTGCTCCTCTTTTCCTTATCTGGTATTTTCTTGTCATCCTTCCACAGCAGCGCAATCGCCGCAAGACGCAGGAGATGCTTTCCAACCTTAAAACCGGAGATCAGGTGGTAACCTCCGGGGGCATCCTCGGATCGATTGCAGGATTTCGCGGCGATATCGTCCAGCTCCAGATTGCCAGCCAAGTGAAGGTTGACGTTGCCCGTTCAGCCATTACCGGCCTTCAAGGTTCGGAACAAGAAGGCTCCGGGCAGGAAAAAACCGCGAAGGGAAAGAAATGAAGATGAAGCAACGGATCAGGCGGAAGGAAGCTCGGGGAATTTGATCCATGGAACATAGGGTTCGAAATCGGTTCTTGTTTATTCTGGTTGTCGTGCTAGCTTGTATCCTGGGATTGACTGGTTTTCCTAAAAACGTCCAACAACTCAAACAGAACCTTGCCAGCCGCATTCATCTGGGACTGGATTTGAAGGGCGGCACTCACCTGGTGCTGCAAGTGCACGTGGATGACGCCGTCAAGGTGACCACGGACCAGGCGCTTGAGCGTCTCCGGGACGAGATGACTTCCAGAAACATTCCCTACACAAGCATTGATCGGCAGGGCATCTCTTCAATCCTTATTAAGGGTGTTCCCGACTCGAAGGCTGGCGACCTGGATGCGCTGGTCAACGAGCAATTCTCCATCTGGACGCTTTCCCGTGTTCCCGGCGCTCCAACCTCGCGGCTACTTTCGATGAGGGTCAGCGAGGTGGCCCAAATCCGCAATCAGGCGCTTGACCAGGCGAGGACCACTATCATCCGGCGCGTGGACGCCCTGGGGGTTGTGGGCCCCGAGGTTGCCGATTACGGGCATGGAGATTACGAGCTGGTCGTTCAGCTTCCGAACGTGGAAGACCCCACGCGAGTGAAAGACATTATCCAGGCCACGGCGATGCTGGAGTTCAAGATCGTGCGGGGCGGGCCTTACCAGAGCCGGGAATCTGCCCTGGCTACGTTTGGCGGGGTCTTGCCGCCTGGAACGCAATTGCTTCCCGGGACTTCCGATTCTTCCAGCGGTTCGCCGGGCGGACAGTCCTGGTACCTTCTGAGCCAGGTGGCCGCCGTAACGGGCCGCGACCTGAGCGGAGCGCAGCCAGGGACGGATGAGAACGGGCAGCCCAGCGTGAACTTTACCTTGAACCGCGACGGCGCGTCCCGCTTTGGGGAAGTCACCCAGAAGAACGTCGGCAAGCAACTGGCCATCGTTCTGGACAACCGCGTTGTTTCCGCGCCGGTGATTCAGAGCCAGATTAAAGATTCCGGTAGAATCACGGGTTCGTTTACGACGCAGCAAGCCTCCGACCTTGCCCTGATGCTGCGCTCGGGCGCGCTTCCGGCTTCAATCTCCTACTTGATGGAAAACACCGTGGGGCCCTCGCTTGGGGCGGATTCCATTCGTCATGGCGTGATCGCCTGCATCGTGGGGTTCCTGGCCGTAATCATTTTCATGCTGGTGTACTATCGCGAGGCCGGAATCAACGCCGACGTGGCGCTGGTTCTGAACCTGGTCATCCTGATCGCCGCGCTGGCCTACTTTGGAGCGGTGCTGACCTTGCCGGGCATCGCCGGCGTGATCCTGACGATCGGCATGGGCGTGGACTCGAACGTTCTTATCTTTGAAAGAATCCGCGAGGAGTTGCGCATGGGCAAGGCCGTTGGCGCAGCGGTGGCGGGCGGGTTTGAACACGCTTTTGTAACGATTATCGATACGCACGTCACGACGGTTGCGGCGGCGACGATCCTCTTCACTTTTGGCACGGGTCCGATCCGCGGCTTTGCCGTGACCTTGACCATTGGTCTGGTTGCAAACCTCTTTACTTCAGTCTACGTTTCGAGGACAATCTTCGACTACGTTTTGTCGAGGCGGGAAAAAGGAGAAGCGCTCAGCATCTAGTAAAATTTCGGGAACTTTGAACGTTGCTGTGGTGTCTACAATGTTGTGCGAGGGAAGTGAATAAGCGATGGAGTTTTTTCATGAACCAAAAATTGACTGGATGGGCAAGAAGTGGTATTTCATCGCGGGTTCGCTCATCTTATTTGTAGCGGGCATGGCTTCCATCGTCTTCCACCGGGGGCTCAATTACGGGATCGAGTTCCGGAGCGGCACGCAGGTCATGGTGAAGTTTGCCAAGACGCCCAAGATTGAAGATATCCGGCGCCAGCTTAACCAGGAGAAGTTGGGCGGGGCCACCATTCAGACCATTGGTTCCTCTGGAAATCAGGTGATGATTGAAGTGCCCCTCGGAAAGAACTCGGCAGGGGCGATGGCGGTCGACGCCGGGAAGACGAGCATCGTGGAAGCGCTTACCACTCTCTACGGCGGCAAAACCTCAGGGAAACTAGACTTCAACAATTCGAGCGCCAAGACCGTGGCTGACCACCTCTTGGTGGCCGATCCTTTGGGATTGGCGGCCAAGGGCTTGGATACGGCCACAAGCACCTACCAAAACCTTGCCCAGGCAATGGTTGACTACCGCAATCGTCCGCCCCAAGGCGGTTTGATCGACGACTTTGACCAGTTGCGGAGCGTTCCGGGCGTTACCCCGCCGGTGCTCAGTGTTCTGGAAAAGGACTTTTACCTTTCCGGCTTTGCGATCAGCAACACGGAAATTGTCGGTCCCAAGGTGGGATCGGATTTGCGGCGGCAGGCCGTTTATGTGACCTTGGCGGGCTTGGCGGCCATGTTGATTTATGTCTGGTTCCGCTTCGAGCTGATTTACGGAGTGTCGGCGGTCATTGCCGTTTTCCACGATACGCTCATCACGATCGGTTTCTTCTCCCTCTTTAATAAGGAGATCACGCTTTCCGTCATCGCCGCCCTGCTGACCCTGGTCGGCTATTCGATGAACGACACCATCGTGACCTTCGACCGGGTCCGTGAGAACGTCCGCACGAACAAGCGGGAGAATTTCAGCGAGTTGGTCAACCGAAGCATTAATCAAACTTTAAGCCGGACTATTTTGACCTCAGGGCTGACGTTCCTGGCGGTCATGGCATTGTATTTGTTCGGGGGCGAAGTGATTCACGGGTTTGCGTTTGCTTTGGTGATTGGGGTCCTGATTGGGACCTATTCATCGTTTGCAATCGCCAGCCCCATTCTGGTCTATTGGCAGAGCCGGGCCGAAAAGACCCGCGCTAAAGGAAGCTCGAAGGTTTCTGAGCGGGAAGTTGCTGCTGCCAGACGATGAACAAACTCGCCCGGCGAGCGAGGAGGGGATGTCACTTGGCTACGCCGGCAAGGGGAGGTGGTAATCATGATTGGTGACACGCTGCTGGATTCATCGCCGAGCCGCGAGCCTGTGCTGCGAGGCCGGCATTGGCTCCTGGCGCTGGCGGCTGGAGTGGTCGGTTTCTGTGTCGGCTATTTCGGTCTGCCATTCGCGGAGACGCCGGAGCTAAGAGTCCTGATCACTCAGTCAACGATTCTCGGCGTCATGTTTTTCTTCTTTGCCCTGATGCTCGTTTACGTTTACGCGGACACGCGGCATCTGGGGTTGAGCACCTGGTTGTGGGTTCCCTTAACGTTTGTGCTTAACCTGGTAGGATTTATTGTTTACCTGATCTATAGCGCGGCCAAGACGGGGAATTGGAAGAGAGCGACCCTGCCGATTGCCTATATTATCGAGGTGGTCGTCATCGGGGTCATGGTGATTATTCCCCTGATTTACACTGAGGCTCTTCCCAAGGCCCAGTTAATGACCTTTTTGGTTGCACCGCCACCGCCTCCGCCACCTCCGCCGCCTCCGGCCGCAGCTCCCAAGATAGTTGTGCATCAGGTGAGCATGGCGGATTTGATGAAGGCGCCAACCGTTATCCCCAAAACAATTGCCAGGATCAAAGACCAGCCGATTACAGCCTCGGTTGGCGTGCAGGGCGGCGTTGCCGGCGGCGTGCCGGGAGGCCAGATGGGCGGCGTTCTGGGCGGCATCATCGGCGGCGTCATGGGAGGTCCTCCACCACCGCCGCCACCCCCAAAGCCTCAGGCTCCCCAGAGAATTCGGGTTGGCGGCAATGTCGAACAGGCCAAGCTGATCTATGGTCCGACGCCGGAATATCCTGCTCTTGCTAAAATGGCAAGGATTTCGGGAACGGTAAGGCTGGAAGCGGTTATTGCTAAAGACGGAACCATCAAGGACCTGAAGGTCTTGGATGGCCACCCGCTTTTGGTAAATGCAGCTCTATCAGCAGTGAAGCAATGGCGTTATCAACCGACGCTCTTGAACGGCCAGGCAGTTGAGGTGCAGACGGAGATTGACGTGAACTTCACCTTGGCGGACTAATCGGTAGATTTGAAAAATCCTTTGAGGAGATAAACAAGCATGTTAGGAGCAAACCTTTTGGCGATGGTTTTACTGTTTCAAGAATCTGCTCCGGGGTTTGACCCGGTTAGCATGTGGAAGACGATGGGATGGTCGGCCCGCGCGGTCGTCATCGTGCTGTTCTTCATGTCGGCATGGTCTATCGGCGTGGCGATTGACCGATGGATTGCTTTTCAGGCAGCCCGCAAACAGTCCCGTATTTTTGCGCCGGCGGTTGCGGGAGCGTTGAAAGACGGCAAGATGGATGAAGCGATTTCAATTGCGGAGCAGAACAAGCGGAGCCACCTGGCGAAGGTGGTGACGGCGGGGTTGCAGGAATTTCAGGCTCATCAGGTCTCGGCTGAAATCCCGGGGGAAATGATTGAGGCTTCCAAGCGCGCCCTGGAGCGGGCCTCGGCGATTGTCCACGCGGAACTGAAGCGCGGCGTTTCGAGCTTGGCGACGATCGGATCCACGGCGCCCTTTGTGGGACTGTTCGGAACGGTGCTCGGCATCATCCACGCTTTCAACGGAATCTCCGCGCAGAAATCAACCGGACTTGGCGCGGTGGCCGGCGGTATCTCGGAAGCCTTGGTGACGACGGCAGTCGGCTTGTTTGTCGCCATTCCCGCCGTGTGGCTGTACAACTATTTCACCAACAAGATCGAAGGATTTGACGTGGAGATGGATAACTCCTCTTCCGAACTCGTCGACTACTTTATCAAGCGGTCGGGAGGTAAAAAGTAATGGCTCTGAAACGCAAGTCAATGGTCGAGGTGGCGGATATCAACGTGACGCCCATGGTGGACGTCATGTTGGTGCTGCTGATCATCTTTATGGTGATCACTCCCATGCTCCAGCACGGGACCTCCGTTGACCTGGCGAAAACGCATAATCCGCGTCCGATGCCTAGCGCGGAAAAAACCGACGCCGTTGAGGTGGCGGTCACGCGCGATGGGAAGGTCTTCCTGAATGCGCAGGCCGTTCAATTGGGCGACATTACCGCTAAAGTCAAAGACCTGATTGCTACCAAGCTGGATAAGACGGTTTTCATCAAAAGCGACGCCCGTGCAAAGTATGGCGACGTCGTTGCGGTGATCGACAATGTGCGAGCGGCGGGAGTGGAGCAGTTGGGATTGCTGACTGAAGAGGTTAAACCGAAGGTTCCAATCCCCATGGTCCCCTAGGAAGCTTGAGCAGGGCAAGATTGATGTTGAGCGAAGGAGGATAAGACAATGGCGATGGCGGTTGGCGGCGATCGGGGAGGCACCATGATGTCCCTGAACGTAACGCCCTTGATTGACGTATTGCTGGTGTTGTTGATCATCTTTATGGTGATCACGCCACTGACTCCGAAGGGTTTGGACGCGTTGGTTCCAAAGCCTGACAAGAATGCCAAGCCCAACAAAGAAGTCCTCGAGCGGACCATCGTGGTATCCATCGATGCCACAAGGCAGATCTCGATTAATACGCAGCCCGTCAGCGTCAATGACCTGGGTCAGCGCCTGGAAGACATCTTCAAGAACCGCAACCAACACATCATGTTCATCAAGGGCGACCCGTCCCTGCCCTTCCAGGATGTGGCGCGGGTCATCGACATTTCAAAGGGCGCAGGCGCGGACAAGATCGGGCTGATCACGAAGCAGATTGAGTAACAGCAATAGCTCCATCACACGCTGAACCTATTGACCTATTGGAGGACTCAGATGCGTCTTAAGAAGCTCGCACCTCTCGGCGGGGTGCTAGTGCTGGCGGTCGCCGCAAGCAGTTGCGGCACGCTAAGAGCCCTGAAAGCACGCGACCAGCTTAACAAAGGGGTCGCTGCCTATCGCAACGCCCAGTTTCAAGAATCAATCGAGCACTTTAAGAATGCCGTCCAACTGGACCCCAGCCTTCTGAACGCCAGGCTTTACCTTGCGACGGCCTACGCCCAGCAATACCAGCCGGGAGGCGACTCGGCGGAGAACTCCAAGACGGGAGATCAGGCGATTCAAGCCTTCGAAGAGGTTTTGAAGCTCGACCCGCAAAACACCACGGCGCTTGCCAGCATTGCCCAGATTTATTACGAGATGAAGAATTTCGACGAGGCGAAGAACTTCCAGCGCCAGCGCATGCAGGTTGAGCCCAACAATCCGGAGCCTTATTACTGGATTGGGGTTATCAACTGGGCCATTTGCTTCCAGCGGGATGGAGAGATCCGCAAGGACCTCAACCTGACCGTGCCCAACAAGGAAGGCGTCCTTCCTCCGCTGCCGGAGAAAGACCGTGCGAAGTTGGCGGACCAAAACGGCCCGCTGATTGACGAGGGACTCACAGCGCTCGACAAGTCTCTCGAACTGAAGCCCAATGACTTTGATACCATGGCTTATCTGAATTTGCTTTACCGCCAAAAGGCCGATATTGAGGGTAGCAAAGCAGCACGGGCGGCCGACCTGAAGGCGGCTGACGATTGGCAGCAGAAGGCCATGACCCTCCGCAAGCAGGCGCCCCCGAAGGCCGCTTCGTAGGGATAGGGGATTCAGATTGCTGGACAGATGTTATATGGGCCCTCCGGTCATCAAGGTCGGAGGGCCTTCTGTTTTGGTTCCTCGATCCAAGGCTTTGTTGCCGACACT
>JAJYHU010000234.1 GCA_021784615.1 Acidobacteriota bacterium
TTGGGCGTAGAAACTTTCCTTCGTGACTCTTCCGGGCACGGCGAGGGCAGAGCCATGCGCACGGATGATAGATGTAATGCCGGAAGGCGAAAGGAGTTTCGGACAACGGCCGAAACTCCCCAACCTTGATCTTAGTCCTCGAAATGGCCGCTCACTCCGCGGAATCCGCGAAACGCCTGCTTGATGCCCCAGCGGATTACCCGAGAGCTGTTATAGCAGTGGGAAAGAATGTAATTGCACGTTGACAGGCAATGGGTGGAACAGGTCTTTTTCATCTCGTCGAGTAGTTTGACGTCAAACTTGTGATCTCCTACCGTACCCCAGTCATAGCTGGCCGAGTACATGGGGAAGCACGGAGCCAGCGTGCCTTCCGGACGAATGATTAGATTATTCTGCCCGGCGCGGCACGGCCAAGGTTTCACCTCGCCGCGCATTAATTTCTTCATGTCGATCATATGTTGCTGCGGGTTGGCCATCTTATACCCTTGGCGGCTCTTATCAATCAGGTAGTCCAGCAGGGTTTCAACCTTGGGGAAATCTTCCGGCGTCAGGTAGGTGGAGTTTTCGTCCATGTGCTTGAAGTGGTCCTGCTCCAGCATTGGCGCCTCGTTAAGGTGGTAATCCGTCGCCAGGCCGTTATCGCGCGCAATCTCCGTCAGTTCCTTAACGTCATCCTGATTGATGTGAGTGATGTTGATGTTCATCATTACCGTGTATCCATAGTGCCGCTGCCTTTTGACGAGGTAATCGAAATAGGGACGGATGCGGTTGAGCGCTTTAGGCAATCCGGGTTTTTCCTCGACGCAATCGATGGCAAGGTTGACGATTCCGACACCAGCATCTCCAATGCGATCAATTATTTCCGGCCGCATCAGCCGGCCGTTGGTGGGCAGGTAGACGTAGAACCCTTTCTTGGCGGCATAGTATACGACCTTATGTACAAATCCTGGTCGCAACAGAGGCTCGCCACCCATCAGCGCCAGTACGCGGCAGCCAATCGATTGCAGCCAGTCAATCGAGCGCCGGGCGACGTCTTCATTCATACCTTTGACGTTGTTGTTGTACGACCAGCAGTAGTGGCAGTCTACGTTGCACTTGAACTCAGTAAACAGATAGGCAATGATCGGCCGGAGTTCAGAGGAGTGAAACCTGGACTTAACAAACGGCAGCGCCCAGCATCGAAAGGCGCGCATCGTATTGATTTTGTGATACTGCTTTTCAGTATAATCCTGCCCTTCGGGTAGAGGATTCTGGGGGTAAACCGGCTCCGGCAAAGTCAGACTCTGAGTTGTGCCGGGCTGGGGGGCCTCGGGATTGAGGCCCGGCGGGACCGCGGACGTTTTCGCCGGTTTCATGAGCAAGTCATGCAGTTGGACATCTACTCTATACTGGGGTGAGGTGGTACCGGTCTGCGCGAATTTTTCAGCTTCTCCCATCGAGCCTCCTTTTCTTTAGTTGGTTACAAGGAAGGATTGGTTCGGCAAGCGCCTGACTACACGCACCTTCCGAATACGCAACACTGGTGCTCTATTCTATGTAAATCATGCAGGTTTTCCAAGCCTGCGATTATGAAAGATGCCGCAAGTTCAGAATTGATGCCCTTCAAAATCAAATCCTTGGATCTCCTCGATTCTATCTTATCATCCCATTGAAATCGCAACCGCCCGCCGGGTCTAGATAACCGCTTCCGTGATCCTTCCTTCCCTTTTTCGGTCTGGAAACGCCTTCGACGAAGGCCAACATAAAATGGGATGCAATCCTAGCACAATATGTTGCGGAGAATTTCACCCCGCAGGGACGCCTTGTAGAGCCTAAGATTCCTGGAATGAAAGTTTAGGGTGGTCGCAATGTTGCGCTCGGTTGCCCCTCGGTTAGTTTTTTCCATGGTACCGGCGAGTCAGCCTGGCTTGAGACTTCACGCCTCGAATTCAAGCACCGCAAGGGCATAGGTCTCGAGGTGCGGAACGGTGAAACGCGCACGACCACCCTCAACTTTGCAGGCGACCCTTTCCTTTTTGTTCCCTTCCGGCGTTAGCAGGATGACCTGCCGGGTTTGTTTGCCGTTCGGCGCCTCCACATTGACTTCCAGGTTGTTTATGGTTAGTCCCTGCCGGGCCGCATAGTTCAGCAAGTGCACCAACCGCCGGTCTTTCTGCTTCTGATCCATTAGCTCTGCCACCACGTTCAGCGTCTGGAGAGGCTTGACTTCCAGTGAGAGGCTGTCACCAGCCGCCCAGCGCACCGCTGCAATTAGCTCTGTCCAGTTGAGCGGCAGCTTCCAGTATTGGCTGCTCATCGTTGCTGTGGGCGGCTTCGCAATCGCCGGTTTGATCGCCGCAAGGTAGCTCACGCGTCCTTGCTGCACTTGGTTGTGTGCCGGAGCGATCTTCAAGTCCTCTTCATCCCTTCCCGCGCCACGCCACGCCGGCGCCTTTACCCGGAACAGATCCTTTAACCCGAAATCCGGCCGCCGTCGCCGAGCCCGGGTGTACAGCGAGGTTTGCTCGCTCGCCACCAAGCCGCCTCCCCGCTCGACATATTTCCGGATCAATTCCAGCTGTTCGTCGTCAAGGCACTCCTGGTCAGCCAACAGCAGCACCCGGTACTTGGAGAGGTTCTTCAGATTTTCGTCAAAAATAATATCGAACGGAACCTTGGCCTGAATGAGGGTCTGCGTTGCCAGCATGAAGCTTACTGCCGGACGGTCGTTGTTGAACCCCATGGTTGCGTAAGAATACAACACTCCAACATCGGCGACGTTCTCAACATCGCGGTAGTATTCAAAGTTCTCGTGGTAAAAATTGATATAGTCCCTTTCGTCCGCAGGCAGTTCCAACGCGTCCAGCAATCCTCCCACCATTCCCAGGCTTTGGCGGTTGAACGCCATGGACTCCGCCATCGCCAGCTTGCCGCCTTCTCCGGCGCCATAATGTCCGCTGCTTGCCGTATACGTCAAAATTTGCGTGTCCAAGAGGCTTCCCATCTTGTAAGTGCGGATTTTGGAAACGAGGATCCCATCCTCGGTGACGGCAGCGTCATCACCCTCCTCGGTCCAACTGATGTCAAGATGAGGATAGAGGCCGGAGTAGTTCACTCCCTGATCCCAAATGGTGTTGGCGCCCGACATTCCTGAGGCGGGATTATTGTCGATGACCACCGCGGGGTTTAGCCCTCGAATCAGTTGCTTCATTTCCGCGTAATATCGGTTCAATTGGTGGCAGCGGAAGTCCGTCCACAACTGGAACATGGGATCGTCAATAAGCCGGAGCGGCCGCTCAAGCTTGGGCGGCAGCACGTACTTTACATTTGAGAAGCCCATTCTTTTCTTTAGCTCCTCGGCTGAATAGTTGCTTTGCAGGTAATCCCGAAAGTCCTGGATCGCCAGCGGGTGTTGAAAGATTTCCGGCCGCGCCTGCAGGCTGGTGTTGTCAAAATGGATCATGTCGGCCTGTAAGCTTTTGACTCCGAGGCGCACCACTCCCTTGATGTATTCCACATAGCCGGGATGCATGAAGTAGACGCGCTTGCGGAAAGTCTGGTCACCGTAAACCACCGGCTTTCCAAGATAGTCAGGAACAAACCATTGTTCTGCCTCAGGCTCTTCCAGCAGGAAGGTTTCGTAGGCGATGGTGCTGCCCACATACAGGCCCACCCTCACGTCGTACTTGTGGAAAAGGGCTGTTAGTTTTCGCGCAAGATCAATATGTTCTTTTTCGGCCTCTAGACCAAAGCCCTTGAAAAAATCGATGATCGCAACGGTAACTCCGAGATTCTTGAGCTTGCTCACCGTTTCCTCGCTGTGCTCCCTTTGATAATCGGCTTCCTGCCAGATAGGTGCTCCGCCTGTTCGCAACTGGAAAATTGGCATATCGTCCCAACTGCCCACGGCCACAAAGGGCGAGTCTTTCAGCCATGCCCGAGGCGAACCGGCATCTGCTTCAGCCGCGAGCAGCAAATTGGGAACCTGGGTAACCGATAGGCCTGCCGCTACCCCGCGCATAAAATCCCTGCGATTCATCTTTCGCTCCTTTCCACTTGCGATCTTCGCTCCGCATCCTGGAAAATTTGTAGCCGCCGAAGGATGGACTTCAGTACACACCTGAAATTCAAAACGCGCCACGGCTTAGTGGTAGTGAAGTCCACACGCTCAAAAGAGAAGGTCAAGTGTATATCAAGTATCGGGAGTTCGGTTACCGCGCCTTTTTTGCGCACAATGTGACTATGATTCGCGGGTGTCGGCTTTCGTGTCAAATTCCCGATTGGATCCCGGGGGTCCTGGCAACGGCGTGCATTCCACTCTGTTAAACTGCCTTCGCGAACCACGGATATGGTCAGTTGAGCAGGTCGAAAGGGATCTCCTGTCTTCAAGGATTAAGTGCTTGGAATTGCCGGATGGCTCCGTCACAATGGCCTGAGCTAAATGTCGTTCTGGATTCGTAGCGGTAACGAAAGCGATACGGTTGTAGGCAGGAGGAAAAGCTTGCGCTTCTCGAAAATCAGAAACAGTGAATCTGGAGAGACGAACACATCGTTGGCCAAGAATCAGAGAGGCCGCTTGAAGGCTGGATGGTTCCTGGCGGGAGTTGGAATCTTCTTGGGCTTGGCCGCGACAGGTTTTGCAAGCCCGCAGCAAGCTCTGCGACCGATTCTGAATCCGGCCAATGTCCCCGCCTGGTTTCAAACGGGCAGGTTTCGATCCGCTCGCTGGGATGGCGGGCCAATTGAGGCTGAAAAGGGAGAGCTTACGGGCTGGCCGAATTTCACTCCGGACAATCCCCTGCATATTCTCCAGGCCACGCGAGACTGGTACAATCCCAAGACCATTCGGTATTTGAAAATCGCCCACATCAACTGGGCGTGGGTTACGTGGAGCAATGGCTTTTCACCGGCGACCGAAGCAAAGCAGTGGCGCTTGCTCAGGACGTACATCAAGGCGTGCCACGAAAATAACATTCGAGTCGCCGCTTACTTCTCCATCGGAAACATGTTTTGGGAGGACATGTTTGAGCATCTGCCTGCAAGCGTCGCCTGGGTGAAGCGGCGGCCGGACGGCAGTCCATGGTTTTACAGCCGTCCGAGCCGCTACATGGCGGACATCACGAAGGCCGGCTGGCTGGCCTTGCAAAAAGAACGCGTAATAGCGGCAGCGCGAGCAGGCGCGGACGCTTTCTGGATCGACAACACCTTCAATTATTACGGCGAACAAAACGTCGCTCATTTCCTCGACGAGATCTATGCGGTTGCTTCCAGGATTAACCCGCACATTGTGATCATGTCGAATTACAACCGCAGCATATACACTTGGGGCCGCCTACAGAATGGCGTGACGACGGAAGACGGCCAGGAACCGGGATACTACACGGACAAGTCCACTCCCTACTTGGTCACAAATGCCGGACTGCTGCGCTACAACGAGGCCATTGGTGAAGGCTGGAGGCCGGTTTCGGTTGAAGACGGAGGCCGGCACGTGGGAACTCGCGAGACCACCTTGATGGCGGGCCCGAAATGGCAACTGGCGATTGCCGAATGCGCCATGTATCACACAAGCCTGGAGATTTTTGTGGAAGGGATGTTTCTGCGGGATCTTTATTTTCAGAATGCCGAGGCGCTCAACGATTTGCGTGCGATTGGGCGGTATAACGCTTTTCTCGAACAGAACCAAGGGTACTATACGGCGCCGAAGTCGCTGGCGCAGGTAGCCATTCTGAGCGACACGACGGATAGCATTGTGTCCAGCCTGAACAAGCTCTCCGAGCAGCATCTCAACTACGATGTGCTGTTCAACTACCAGAAACCGCGGCAGTCTGTCCTTGATCACTACAAGGTGGTGGTGGCGCCCAACACGAATCCTCTTAGTAAAGCTTGGGACGCTGCTCTGGCTCGATGGGTGAAGGAAAAGGGAGGGACTCTTATCGCGGTTCAGGATGCCTCCTTGTTTGGTCCCGCGCCGGCGGCCGCTGACCGGGACTTTGGCCTGGGCGGACTGCTCGGAATTACCAAGCGAGCGATTCCGCGTGAGATGCAGGCGCGCCACCAGGGAAAAGGGCTGGCGATCTATTTGCCCCAAATGCCCACGGCGGGGGAAATGGCGTCTCTGATTCGAAAGCACATGGCAAAGCGGGCGATCGAAGTAGAGCCGCGCGCAACGGTTTTTTCAAACGTCGCCTACCAGGCAAGGGAGCGGCGAATCGTCTTGCACCTTCTCAACTACAAACAGGGCCTTCAGCAGAACATTCACATCCGCACAAGTTTCCCTGTGAAGCGCGTCGAGATTCTTTCACCGGACACCTTGGGCCGGCAGCGGGCTCTCGTCCGGGGCGCAGGGAGTGAGTCTGAAATCATTGTGCCTGAACTCCACACCTACGATTTGGTTGTGATATACCCGGACGAGGGTGTTAACATCTCTTCCATTTTACGTTGATTAAGTAGCGGGTAAGGAATCAGATTGTTCTTGCGGTAACAGCTATCGAAAGCTCGATGCCCCATGAAAAGGAGTTTTGTGATGACAAAGAAGCTTGTGCCCGTTGTCTTCTTAATGGTGTTCAGTTCAACGCTTTTCGCCCAACAACTCGATCCGGTCACAAAGTGGGCCACGATTGCGGCTTATGAATATCAGGTCCATCCCAATATCGTTTACGGGAAAGCCAACAATGTTGATCTCAAGCTAGACGTCATCACGGCTGGACCCATAAGTGAAAAGCGTCCCACGGTAATTTACATTCATGGCGGCGGTTGGGTAGGCGGCAGCAAGGAATTCTACGAACTCTGGCCGCTGCCCTTCCTTGCCAAAGGAATGAATGTCGTCAATGTTGAATATCGTTTGGCCCATGTGTCGCTGGCTCCCGCTGCCGTGGAAGATTGCCGCTGCGCGCTTCGTTGGGTTTACAGAAACGCCTCGAAATATGGGTTCGACACATCGAAGCTTGTCGTGGCAGGCCATTCCGCGGGCGGCCATCTTGCGCTTATGACGGGAATGCTCCCCCAGAACTCTGAGTTCGACGACGAGTGTCCAGGGAAGGAGAACCTGAAGGTTGCAGCCATCGTCAACTTTTTTGGCATTACTGACGTCGCCGATCTGTTGCAGGGCCCTGACCTTCGGACCTGGGCTGTTGAGTGGCTGGGAAGCCAGCCCAATCGTATGGAGCTGGCGAAGCAGTTGTCTCCGCTCACCTATGTTCGCAAGGGCTTGCCACCCATTATTACGATTCAAGGTGATAAAGACTCGTTGGTGCCTTATCACCAAGGTGTAGATCTTGAACGGGCCCTCAACCGAGCTTCGGTTCCGAACCAGCTTGTCACCATTCCTGGAGGAGGGCACGGAGGGTGGAGCCGCAGCGAAAACATGAGAGCGGAGGAAGCCGTGTTCAATTTTCTTCAAGCCCATGGCATATTGCCTCAGTGATGTGTGGGGAATTTTAGGCTATCGGACTGCACTGTCCATTTTATACACCATGCGCTTAAAGAGCGAAAACGCTCTGGACAGGCACCGCCCATTACAAAGAGGTGCTCATGACGGGAAAATGCGATCCCCATTCTGGATTCAGAGCATTTCCGTAAACAATTCTGTTTATTGGGGGGAAGAG
>JAJYHU010000299.1 GCA_021784615.1 Acidobacteriota bacterium
CCGATGGCGAAGCCGATAAAGCACGGCCCGGCGTAGGCCCCCGGAACAAAGAGCAGAATGATCAACATCATTAGCAGTTCGACGCTGATCAGCATCATGCCCACGCTCATTCCGGCTTCGACGGGAATCTGGTAGACCGGAAATGGCTTGCCCTCCAGGCTGGCAAAAGCGGTGCGGGAGTTCGCAAAAGTGTTGACCCGGATGCCAAACCACGCCACTCCGTAGCTTCCGCAAATCCCGAACACACTGAACGCGAGAATAATGATGACGCTCACCGCCGGATATTTGAGGAGCAGTCCAAAATACAACACGATGATCGCCGCAATGAAGATCCAGAGCAGAAACAGGAACTTGCCCTGCTGGATAAGGTAGGTCTTGCAGGTTTCCCAGATCAACTGGGAGATCTCCGCCATCGAGCGGTGCACGGGGAGATTCTTCAGATGGCTGTAAATGGCCAGCCCGAACAGCAGCCCGAAGATGCAGAACAGAATGCCGAACAGCAGCAGTTCGTGGCCGCCGATGCCGAGAAACTTGACCTGGGTGAAGTCGGGAAGCTTCAGATTGGCTTCGCCGGAAGTCTGTTCCGTGGCCTGGGCCAAGGCTGAGGTTGTTCCCGCCAGGATGAAGGCGGCGCTTGCCGCGAAGGCCTTGACGATTCGGCGGCGTTCCATTCGCTTGCCCGCGAGCAGGTGGTAGACTCGCTTCATGAGGGCCTTAAACCCGGCTAAAGTGGCCCGCGGGATCGCCGGCATTTGGAATGCATCGGCCTCAAAGTGCCGCGTGAACCACATTGCGATCAACAGCATTAGCCCGATGTCGGGCAGGACATGGCGAAGAAAGGTCATTTTGGTTTCCTTCGATCGGAACGCTCGTTGGTTGTGTGCCAGGAAGACTCAGTCGACCACACAAGGACTGGGTTCTTCGGGAAGTTTTACGACCAGCTTGAAACCCTAGACTTATAACATACGCTAAAATTTCTCGTCAAGATAAGAAGTCTTCATCAGCGGCAATCACCTTTGAATATTCGCCGGCGCCTTTCAGGAATTACTCTGCCAAGTTCGCTGCGAGGGAAACCCCCATGGCTGAAGGATCTCAACAAGTTCTTGATAAGAAAGAGCCAGGCCACTCTCTTCGGGCGCGAAGAGACCGTGAGATCCCGGGGGGCTGACCCCTTCCGGAATGTTTTGCGAATCCTGGAACCTATTCTTAAACTTTGGCGGACTCTCATCCAGCTTTACGATGTAGCTTGCCTTTCCGGGTTGAACTTCTCAATAATGTAGCAGAGCCTCGCAAGTTACAACTGAGGTGGTATTGCAGGGACTTTGATTCACAGAAAGTTGCTGCCGACAGGTGACCATGAGTGTCGAAAGCAAAAGCTCCAGGCTTTCAAAGCCTGCATACGGCCATGGGAAAACCATTGCCCGCCAGATTTTTCATGATGTCATCGCGGCCATTGACCTTCGCCACGCTATGATCGGCAAATTGCGCCGGGAGGATGACGGCCTGATAGCGGGGGATGCTCGCTTGCCCTTCGCACGGCCTCCGCAGATCGTCGCTTTCGGGAAAGCCGCAGGCCGGATGTCCGCTGTGCTGGACGAAATTTTGGGCGGAGAGACCGGAGAAGGCATTGTTGTCACGCCCGCCGCTCCCACCATCCAACTCAAAAACTTTCGCTATTTCACCGGAGGGCATCCATACCCTAACGCTGAGAGCCTGGCGGGCGCTGAAGCCGCCTTGCAGCTTGTCTCTCGCCTTGGGAGCGATGACCTGGTGATCTTCCTCGTTTCCGGAGGAGGGTCAGCGCTATTCGAAAAAACCTTCGATCCCGGGATTTCACTCGATGACCTGATTGAGTTCAATCATGTCCTTGTTACCTGCGGTTTGCCAATCGAGCGGATCAACGTTCTGCGTAAACACCTGTCGGCGGTTAAAGGCGGACGCTTGGCAAAGGCGGCTTATCCTGCCCGCCAGCTCACAATTTTCGTTTCCGACGTCCCGGACCATCTGCCATCGATGGTGGCTTCAGGTCCGACGATGCCCGACGATTCAACGCTCGATGAGTGCTATCGGCTGGCGCATGAAAATGATCTGATCGCGAGATTCCCGGCGGCGGTGCGGCGGCAATTTGAACAGCGGTTTCTTGAGGAAACTCCCAAGCCGGGTGACCCCTGCTTTGAGAACTCGGAATACCTGTGCCTGCTTTCAAACCAGGAAGCCGTGGAGGCGGCCAAAAAAGCCGCGGAACGACAAGGCTTTATTTGCGCAATTGACCCGAACGAATGGGACGCCGATTATCGAATCGTCGCCGATCACAACCTGGAATCGCTTGACGCTCTTGCCCGCGTGTACCCCGGGAAGCCCGTCGCCCTGATCGTTGGAGGGGAAGTTACTTGTCCGGTGACAGGCTCCGGGATGGGTGGGCGCAACCAGGAGTACGTTCTCGACGCGGCGCAAAAGATCGCCCGGCAAAATCGCGTGGTCTTAAGCGCCGGGACGGACGGCCGCGACGGCAACAGCCCGGCAAGCGGGGCGGTGGCGGACGGGCAAACGGTAGCCCGTGCGCTTGCTTTGGGGCTTGACCCGGCGCATTACCTTGCCGAGAATGACTCCTATTACTTCTTCCGAACCCTTGGTGATACACTGGATACCGGCTTCACGGATAACAACGTCCGGGACATACGGCTGTGGCTCGATTTTGGATTCCAGTGAAATCCCCGGCCGGCGAGTCTTTTCAAACTGTCCCCGGACCCTTCCGGGGCTCCTTGCAAACTTACTTTTAGGAGGCGTTCAATGGCGCAATCTATCGGCTTTATCGGCTTGGGCATAATGGGCCAGCCGATGGCTTTGAATCTGGTCAAGGCTGGCTACCACCTGACCGTTTTCAACCGGACTCGCGGCAAGGCTGAGCCTCTTGAGCGCGCCGGCGCGCGCGTTGCCCGAACGCCCGCGGAAGCAGCCCAAAACGCCGACTTCATCGTGAGCATCGTGAGCGATTCGGCGGCCTCGGAAGAAGTCATCTCCGGAAAAGACGGTGTTCTGCAAACCATCCGCCCCGGCGCCATCGTGATCGATTCCGCGACCATCAGTCCGGTGGTCAGCCGGAAGCTTGCCTGCCAAACCGCCGGCAGGAAAGCGAGCTTTCTGGATGCCCCGGTAACCGGCAGCAAGCACGGTGCGGAAAAAGGCGAGCTGACTTTCATGGTCGGCGGCAATCGCGAAACGTTTGAGAGCGCCATGCCGGTCCTCGAAGAGCTGGGCAAAAAGCATATTTACTGCGGCGAGCATGGAGCGGGACTTTCCGCCAAGCTGGCTCAGAACGCCATACAATCCACCATGCTTGAAATCTTCTGTGAAGGATTTGTCCTGGCCGCAAAATCCGGTGTGCGGCCTGAAGTGATGTTCGAAATCGTTCAGAACAGCATGGCTCGCTCGACGCTGACGGACTTTAAAGCGCCCTTTATTTTTAAGGGCGACTTTACACCCTATTTCCCACTCAAGTGGATGCACAAGGACGTGACGCTGGCCATGGAAGCGGCCTTCTCGAAAGGTGTTCCGATGCCGGTAACGGCCGCCGTAAAGGAAGTCTACGGCTCCGCGCGGGCGCAGGGTAAAGGCGATCTTGATTACGCTGCCGTCTGTACTTTTCTTGAAGAACTTGCGGGCGTCAAAGTCCGCTCCACTGAGGGAAAGAAGGCGGAAAGCGGAAAAGCCTGACGAGACAGCTTACGGAAGAAAGTTCCAGCCGCCCTCGTGGACGGTAGTGACGTAAAAGGCGTTGTTGCCGGTCCGCAAATCTTTCCCGTAAGTGAAAATAACAGAAACGCCGCCGAGGACACTCAATTTGGCTTGCCCGCCCGTATCCCAAAGCCACTGTCGAGACCCGAAGCCATTTGATCCCGAGTAGATCCTTCCCGTGTCAAGGAAGGGAGCCAGCCGCAGCTTGAACCATCCACTGTCATAAAGGTTCTTATTGATCTCCCAGTTTGATAGTAGGTAATCGCGGCCAAGAGGCGCGCTGCCTTTCCTGCCATCGCGCGTTCCGATGTGGGCGCGGAGCGGAAGGTTGTTGTCACGTTCGAGTCCCAGGATGAAGAGTTCGTCAAAGGGAACACTGCCGAATGTCTTTCCCGCGTAGAAATTCTCATCCACTTCATAGTCATCTCCACGAGACTGCGGAAACCAGCGCGCCCGCGCGGAACCCTGCAACTTGGAAAAATCGCCAAACCCTGATGCGTAGAGTTTGCCCAGGCTGCCCGTGGCGCTGGTGATCAGCGTAAATCGCTTCTCCGGGATTCGCAGAAGGGCGTAATCGCCTCGGGCGCGGAATTCCAGGGCGAAACCATTGGTGAAAAGAGAATTGGAAACTCCTGCCGGCACGTCGCGAAACCGGCGGTCAGACAGCGCCAGGCCGGCGGCCCAACTCAGGCGGCTGTTGACGATGGATTTGACCCCGCCGCCCGCTTCCAGTTTTTGCATGTTGAACGTTGTGAGAGGTGAACCCGTGACGTGAAAGGTTTGCGAAACGTCCCAGTTTTCGTTTCGGGCATCCACGTATAGCTGATAACGAAATTTTGGATTTCCCGCAAGAGGCGCCGAAACAGACGCAAAGATTCGCCTCTTTTGGTCGTCCCAGCGGAAGAGAGACTGGACGTTGAGCGCGGAGCCGCGCAGGTTGTAATACGCGGGGTAGACGGTTTCGTAGGGCGCTCCCCGCAAAAGCGAGAGAAGCCCAGAAAACTTATTTATGCCCCACCCGTTTCTTTCGACGCCGCTCAGGGTTAGATCAAAGCGATCGCTATTGCCGCCGGAATGAGGCACGAGGTCCAGGCGGAAAACCGGGAAGATTCCCAGTTGCTTCAGGCGCGCGCGCGTGGTCCGGTACTGATTGAGGAGCAGGATGCTGGCGGGCGAACACGTGAAGGCTCGGTCAAGCAACGCGGGATCGACGCGAAGCTGTGGAGGTGCCTTGATGTCTGCAATTTGGGGGTTCCCGGCACGGTTCCAATACTTGAGGGCTGCCGCGAGATTGCCGTCCAGGAAATACAGCGTCGCGAGAAAATTCAGAGCGTATCGGTCCTTCGGGTCCAAACGGAGAGCCCGGTGGAGTTCGTGCTTTGCCTTTCCAAAGCGTTTCTGCTCGAAGGCGATCCCGGCCATCTCCACCGGAAATCTCTTATCGTGCGGATATTGTTTTTCCGCCGCCTTGAAAACTCCGGCCGCCTTATCCCAGCGCTCCAGTTGAGCCAGTGCCATCCCGCGAAAGTAATCGAGGTCAGCTGATCGGGTGGAAGGGCAGGATGTAGCGCTCAACAAATCTTTCCATTGCCCTTCGTTGTAAAGTTTGTTGAGTGTGGAACTTGGGGCACAAGGCTTTTGGGCGTACGCGCCGGAAACGACGGCCAACAACAAGACGCCGAAGGAAAGAGTCTGAGCTTTCACCGGGCAGGCCTGGGGACGGCCAAAAGTGTCCAGTTGTCCGTGGCTCTCCAGCGCTTCTCAAAACGGCTGCGGTCCATCTTCAGGAGTTTGCGCTGGGCCGGATCGTTGACCAGCACAACATGTTCCTGCCAATCAAGTCCCACGACAACGACGTAATGGAGTGGTTCCATCCTCCCTTCGCCCAGCGAAACGATCAGGGGACGTCCCTTGGAAAGATGATGTTTCAGGTCTTGCCATTGGCCGGAGAATGCAAAAACGCGGAAACCGTTTTGCCGGAAGTAGCGTTCCATGTCGGCCGCGTAAATGCCTTTGGCCTGGGGATTGTAAAGTGTGCGCTCGATTTGGCCTGCGTCCGCGGCGGCAGGCACGCGCCCATCTTCGCTCTGCTGCCAGTATTGCATCACCATTGAAATACATGCGGCCCCGCACCCGTTCGTCTTCTGGTGGACAAAAGGCACATTCAGCCAGAGCCCCCTTGGCGCTGCAAGGGCGGTTCCGAGCAGCGCGGGGAGCAGAGCCGCCGTCCATCGAACCGAACGCAGGCAACTTTGCATGTTCCTTAATGAGTGGCGATAAGAACCACGATGGCTGTTCCCAGCGCGATCAGGATGTAGGTGATCTGCTGGTTGGTCAGTGCGCCGGCAGCGAAATTCTTTTGAGCTTTGTCGGCTCTAGAGGCGAGTTGGGCCAGTTCCTGGTCGCTCAGCGTAGGAACGGCTTGTTTGATTTGAACGGCGTCCAGGTGCGCGGATTTCAGGGCTTTTTGAGCCTGCCTGGAAGAAAAGAAGTCTTCCACTTTGGCAAGGTTATTTTGCCGGGCTTGGGCGGCTGAAACAGCTGCCTGTTGAATCTCCGCCGGCGAAACCACGTGTTTCTGCGCAGCCAGCAGTGACGGAGATTGGAAGAAAAACCCGAGGGCACAGATCAATGAGGCAATGAGCATTGGGCAGATTGAAGATCGCACAGCAATTTCCTCCTTCGCTACAGCCTTGATTGCCCCTCCCTCTTCTATTCATTGTATAGGGTCGAGTTGAGTTCGACAACCCTGATCCTTGCGCGAAGGCAATTTATGGAATTGCGACCCAGATGTAGAGGCTTGCTGAATAGTTATTAGATGCCCTTCACCAGACCGCCATCCACGGCGATGGAAACGCCGGTAATGTAGCTCGCGCGCTCAGAGGCAAGAAAGACCACCATATTGGCAAACTCTTCCGGCTGGCCCAGGCGCTGGAGGGGAGTTTGGCTTGCCCAGCGGGCCTGGACTTCCTTGGGGTCGATCCCTTCCGATTTTGCAAGTTTGGCGGAAAGCTCATCCAGGCGCGAAGTAAGCGTGTAACCGGGGCAGACGTTGTTGACCAGGATGTTGTCCTTTCCGTATTCGTTGGAAAGGCTCTTCATCAGCCCCGCGACCGCCGAGCGAACGGAATTCGATAAGACCAGGTTGTCGATCGGCTGCTTCACCGATGCGGAAGTGATGGTAATGATCCTGCCCCATCGTTGCTTCTGCATCAGCGGCAGCACTTCCCGCACAAAATAAAGGGTGCTCATCAGATTTAAATCGACTCCGGCTTGCCAGTCCTCGACGGTGGTTTCAGCAAAGGGTTTGGCAGGCGGACCGCCGGCGTTTGCAACGCAGATGTCGACTCGTCCATAGCGCCCGGCGGTTTCCGCGACAAAGCTGCGCACCTGCTCGTAGTTGGTGACGTCGATGGCTCGATCCAAAACTTCAACGCTGGTTTCCTTGCGAATTTCTTCCGCCGTCGCGCTCAGCGTGGACTCGGTTCGAGCGCAAAGGGCCAGTTTTGTTCCCTCGCGCGCCAGGCCCACCGCAACCGCTTTTCCGAGCCCCTGGCTGGATGCCGCCACAATGGCCACGCGGTTTTTTAACCCTAGATTCAAGCCTTGTCTCCTGATTGTTAACAAGAATTTCAAAAACGTTTTGGCCGTTGCTTCTTTGCAGCCCGACGAATAGCCTGAGCAAAGCCACCGCGCACGGTCTTTCAAAAACCGATTGCTTTACCCCTTGAAAGAATCATTATTTCTGACCGGGCAGCCAATCGGAGCGCATCGGACTGAAGATTTCGATA
>JAJYHU010000021.1 GCA_021784615.1 Acidobacteriota bacterium
CTGCGCCGCACCAGGCGCGAGATGAAAAGCTGCCGGACGTTTGAAACTTCCTGCTTGCCGTCGCGACTTCCGCTCCTGCCGGGATCGGCTCCGGCAAAGGACGTGAAGTCATGCCGGCCTTCAAGCGCCCGGGCGGCTTTCGACATCGGGCGGCAGTCGAGTGCGTAGGGATAGTGATAAACAAAGCGGGAAAGAAACGGCGAACAAACGGGACTTTGCAGGATGCGGTACCGGTAAGTTTTGGAACACGCGCCGTAGCGCGCATGGAAATCTGCGCCGGCCTCCCGTACGCTCCTGACGCGAATCGAGGGTGGAAGCGCGTCGTTCAGGGCCGTTCGCAGGCTCTTGCACGGGATGGGGCAGTCGGTCTCAAAATTGGCCATCTGGCCCGCGGCGTGGACTCCGGCGTCGGTGCGCCCGGAGCCATAGAGCTTGACGGATTTCCCGGTGATCCTGGCAAGGCTCGCTTCCAGCACCGACTGCACCGTGGGCACGCTCGGCTGCCGCTGCCAGCCGTGGAAATCCGTCCCGTCATAGGCAATCACCAGGCAAAGGTTTCTCATCGCCACACCGCGCGCCTTCCCGCGCAAAGGCCCATTATGGCACGGTTCCGCGCCGGCAGACCCGGCCCTACAAAACCCAAATGAGTTATTGCACGCCGCCGGAATCCATTGCGCGAGCGCTCATCCGAATGGTAGATTGAAGGGGCAAACGCGGCAGGCAGGAGCCCCGAAGGATCGCAAGCCTGCCCGGCGCGCCTGCCGCAGCCGGAGAGCAAACATCCAGAGATCGACGGCGTCTTGCGCCGGGATAAGCCATCGCCAGCGCCCTGCCTTATGAAACCGAAACGCTAACAGCTTCGTAAGTATTCTCGATGGGGTAAAATGGCAGAGATTCCATTTGGAGGAAGAAGGCAATCGATGAAACGCGAAAAACTGCAAGGGATTGTCAGGCTTGCGATTCTGTTGGCTCTTTCGGCGGCGCTTTTTTGGCCCGTCGGCGCCCAGGCTCAGCAGGCGGGCTCCAAACAACCGGCGCCGGCCAACAAGGGCTTTGATTATGAAAACGGCACCTCGATATTCAAAGCCTATTCATACCCTACCGTGCCGGCCCCGTCGCTTACCAACTCGCCCCAAATCAACAATCTGATCCAGGGCGACAAGCTTGAACTTTCCCTCGACAACGCCCTCGAGCTGGCGCTTCAGAACAATCTCGATATCGCCGTCGCGCGCTTCCAGCTTCCTCTCGCGCAGCTCGACATCCTCAGGACAAAGGCCGGCAGCGCCGCCCGAGGCGTGCAAGGAGCCGTGATCTCCAACGCCCTGTTTACGGGCGCCCTCGGCACCGGCGTCAGCAGTGTGAGCGGCGGAGGCGGAACAGGAGGCGGAGGATTTTCCGGCGGCGGCGTGACAAGCACTGGCTTCCTGGGCCCCGGAGACCCGGTCACTGGATTCACCTTAGCGTTGAATAACAGCGTCAGCCCGCTCAATTACGCAACCGTCTACGGCATTCCGGTGTTGGGCAGCCACACGGCCAATTACTCCACCTTCTTCGGAAAAGGTTTCTTTACCGGCACCAGCTTCGTGGCGGCGGTAAGCGGAACACGTTACACGAGCACCTCGCTCACTTCATTATTCAACCCTGAGATTCCTACCACCCTCACCGTGGGCCTCAACCAGCACTTGCTGAAAGGATTCGGCAAGCGCTCGAACGCCGTCTTTATCCGTATTGCCCGGAACGATCTGAACGTGGCAGACAGCGTCTTCCGCCAGCAGGTGATCGCCACCGTCGCGCAGGTGCTGAACGCTTACTATATTCTGCTGGCGGACCGCGACCAGGTGCGGGTGGCGCAATCCGCCGTCAGCTACTCCCAAAAGCTGGTGGAGGATGACAAAAAACAAGTCCAGATCGGCACGCTTGCGCCTCTCGACGTGGTCCAGGCTGAATCCGAGCTTGCCACCGACCAGCAGAACTTGATCGTGGCCGACACCACTTACCTTGAGCAGCAGGAAGTCCTGAAAACCATGATTTCAAAGCGCGTGGGCCCGACGCTCGCCGGCCTCAAAATCCAGCCGACCGACACCCTGCCATCGCCCAAAGCCTACGACGTTCCTCCGCTCGAAGAAGCCCTGAAGCAGGCGATCGCCAACCGCCCGGAAATCCAACAGGCTGAATTGAATCTCCGCAACCAGTTTTACGTCATTCAATCCAACCGCCAGGGGCTGCTGCCCACGCTCGACGCTTTTGCAACCTACCAGTCCAACGGGCTTTCCGGCGTTCCGTACGGAAGCATGGTGGGCACGGGAGCAGGCGGGCTGGGAGATTCATTGGGGCAAATCTTCACCGGGAAGTATCCGAGCTACTCCGTCGGGCTCACGCTCAGCATTCCAATTCGCAATCGCGCCGAGCAGGCCAATGCCGCCCAGTCCCTCGTCGAGGAGCATGAGCTCAAGACTTCCCTTCAGCGCCAGAAAAACCAGATCGATCAGGACGTCCGCAACGCTGAAATCGCCGTCACCCAGGCCAAAGCGCAGATCAATGCCGCCGTCCAGGCCCGGATCTACGCGCAGCAAGCGCTCGACGCCGAAATCAAAAAACTGCGGCAGGGAGTCTCCACCACCTTGAACGTCATTCTGATGCAACGGAACCTGGTGACCGCCGAAGGCAACGAAGCTACGGCGCGCCGGACCTACGCTCAGTCTCTGGTGCAGCTTGGGCAGGCCACGGGCACCATTTTGGACATGCACCACATCGTGCTTGCCGATTCCGCGACCGGCCAGTACAGCCGCCAGCCGAACATTCCCGGCGCCCCGACAACCGTCCATTAAAACCAGGACGACTTCGCCGTCGAATGCCTTTTCGCATGGGAACAGACACGCCAGGATGGGCTTTCTGCCTTCCTGCCGCATAACCGGCCCGGCAGACACGTCAGCGTCACTGCCTTTGGCGCGCCTGCGAAAATCGCCGACTTTATCCACCCTGCGGCGGAAACCTTAATTGTTCCAACCCGGTTAGGGCTTTCTGGCGGGATTATTGAATGCGCCCTGAAGATTCCGTTGTAGGAAGCGAGGCGGCCGGAGCCAACAACCCTAGGCCTTGGAGAAGATTGATGGTTCGCTGCGCGGGCCCGCGCCATACCAACTGGCAGTTTTCTCCCTGGCAGTTCTGGACATACACGTCTCCGCCAGAATATTCCAGGCTGCAATTCTTGAAGACACAGTTGACAAACACCCCTTCGTCAAGAACTACATGTTCGTTTTCAAATGTTCTGTTTTCATATCGCGTCATCGTTCCGGCCCAGTTTTTCTAGGATAGCGCCCCAAGTTCCCGTAACAGACCACTGGCTAGCCGCGCTGTCCGCTCACCAGCCGTCAGTCTTTAAGGACAGATTCGAGAGACTATCACTTGCCGCCATGCGATGCAATCTGTCCTAAAGGCCCGTTAACGCTTCTTTAACTTACTACAATGTGTACTGCGCGCCCGCCGGAATTCCCGGCGCAGAACCGTCAATTTGTCCGGCGTAAAGCGCCGTAGCGTCGTCCGGCTTGGGGCCTAAAACCGCCCCCCGGTGCGGCCCCTGGAGCATTGCGGAAACGCGCGCGCGGAGCCTGGCAAGGGCGCCTGAGTGCAACTGCGAAACCCGCGACTCGTCAATTCCCAGGCGCTCGCCAATCTCTTTCATGGTCAGATTGTCCTGGTAATAAAGAGCCATGATGGAGCGCTCGCGCTCCGTGAGCGAGGCCAGCGCCCGCCGGAAGATGTCTTTCTGTTCGCGCTGGTAGCAGAGATCAAAGGGGTTGTTGTCGGCGTCGGCCGCCACGTTGTCTTCTTCAACGCGCTGCCGGACCTCCGGGAAAATCTTCGCGCCCGCCCCTTCAAACCCCAGCCGTTGCAATTCCGAACCCATCGCGTGCCACTTCGCCAGGCTCAGACCCATCGCGCAGGCCATTTCAGCGTCGTTCGCCGGGCGGCCCAGCCGGAATTCCAACTGCTGGCAGGCCGATTCGATCTTTTTGATCTTTCTTCGCATATCCCGCGACGCAGGATCCTCCTCGCGCAGGGAATCCAAAATGGCCCCGCGAATCCGAAAGCGCGCGTAACTTTCAATCGTGACGCCTTTCGAGGGATCAAACCTGCCCACCGCGTCGATCAGGTCCAAGGTGCCGGCGCTCACTAAGTCATCCAGTTCAACGTGCGCCGGAAGGTGCCCGCGAAACTGCACGGCCACCCGCTTGACCAACGGCAGCATGCTGACAACAAGCCGATTCGAATCGAGCTGGCCGTGCGAAGCGCCGCGGCGCACGATCGTTCTCGACTTGCCGTTTGGACAACGCCCGTTCCCCTTCGCTCTGGCCGGCGAATTGTTCTGACGGTACCCGCGCTTATCCCGCCGCCCAGGCAAATGGTCTGTCGCTGAAAATTGAATAGCCACCTTTTCACCCCCGAACGTTTATCTCGCATCGCAATGCCCCGCCCGCTTTCGCGGCTGCGACAACCTGCAAGAAGCAAACTGCAGCCTGTCGTCATCGCGTGCCGTAGCCCTGTAAGGCACGACAATGACCAAGTCGGCTAGGTGGCTAGGAAAGGGAGTTTTCAAGAGTCCATCAACGCCGCCAGGAGAGCGGGAAAGCGCGGCACACGAAACCCTGCGGAGACCGTTCGCGCCGGCCCTCCAAGGACTCGCCGCGAGCGCCAAAGCAAGCTATTAGCGCCTGTACGATCAATAGGTTACGAGCTTACGGAAAATCCGGGCCGCCCAATCTTCGGAGGGCCGCCCGGTTCAAAAGCCAGCTCCGGTCCGCACCCGGAACGGCGCGTCGCGGCCGACCCAAAATAAATCCGGCAGGCAGGATATTTTGAAGATTCCCGAAGCCCGCCGAAATCCCGGAACGGGAAAATCGGAAAGGCACAGGCCGCTCCTCGCGCTTGGCAAGCTAAGACAACTTTCATGAAGAAGAATTAGGAATTGCGGCTGGCAGGCCCTGCGCAGAGCGGAGACATTTGATCATTAAAACCCTCAATTCCCCTTTTGGGACTAGTTCCATTTTGGGAATCACTATTCCCCCGTCCACAAAGGCTTCTTCATAGGAGAACAATTCCCGCCCGTCCGGCATGGGCGGCAGTGAGGTTTGACGGGCGGTTCGCGGACCCGCTGGCCATCAAGATTCCTCGGCCTGAACGAGAGATGGATCGTCCGCCGGACGGACAAATTTTGTGAGAAGTGTCATATTGATTTAATATTTTGCAAAACTTAAAGAGATCGTGTATATTTTTGTGTTTCGATTACGCGGTGTTCCTTAAACCTACCTCGGGGGCGAGGCAGGAACCCGATGAAAGTCAGCAGAAGCAATTAGAGAAAGCGGATTTCCTCATACGCAGGGTGTCATGGGATTTCTGCAGGTTTCCTTATAGGGCTTCTAAAACAATGTCTCAAATATTCCATCGCAGCACGAACAAGCTGGCCAAGGCGAGCATTTACGGGGCCGTCTTTATCATCGTGTTGATTGGGTATGTAAGCTGGCAGGTCAACCAATCGTCATACTTTACTTATGTCCACAGTCCTTTGCCGCAGCCGGTGCCCTTCAGCCATGAGCATCACACGGCCCAGTTGGGGATTGACTGCCGCTACTGCCACACCACGGTGGAATCGTCCTGGTACGCGGGCATGCCGCCGACCCACACGTGCATGAGCTGCCATTCCCAGATATGGACGAATGCTGCGATGCTCGAACCCGTTCGGGAGAGTTACAGGACGGACAAGTCCATCCTGTGGGCGCGCGTGAACGCCCTTCCCGATTTTGTTTACTTTAACCACAGCATTCATATTCATAAGGGAATCGGCTGCACGACGTGCCACGGACAGATCGGCAAGATGCCCATCACCTGGCGGGCGCACACGCTCTATATGCGGTGGTGCCTGAATTGCCACAACCACCCTGAACGTTACGTCAGGCCCAAAAAGGACGTGTTTGACGCAGTTTACAATCCCCCGAGCGACCAGCTCGCGATGGGCAGGAGACTCGTTAAGAAATACAAGATTAAGAGCCTAACAAGCTGCGATACGTGTCACCGGTAAATCGTAATTATAGGGATATTCCATGAAGGACAAGAGCTTGATCGACATCTCATCGATCCGGGCGCATCTTGAAAAGGATGGCGGCTCGCGCTTCTGGCGAAGTATGGACCAGTTGGCGGAAACAGAAGAGTATAAGGAATTTTCTCAGCACGAGTTTCCGCGCGATCCCATCAAGGACCCAAGCTATGGGCTGAGCCGCCGCAACTTGCTGAAGCTGATGGCGGCTTCGGCGGGGCTGGCGGGGCTCACCGCTTGCACCAGGCTCCCGATCGAACACATCGCTCCCTACGTGCATCCCGCTGAAGAATTCGTTCCTGGCAAACCCTTGTTTTACGCCACAGCCATGCCGCGGCCGGAAGGCGGCGCGCTGGGACTGCTGGTTAAGAGCAACATGGGTCGCCCCACGAAAGTGGAAGGCAACAATGAGCATCCGGCGAGCCTGGGCAAGACGGATATCCACGGACAAGCCTCCGTTCTCACGCTTTATGACCCGGACAGGGCGCAAACCGTGCTGTATGAAGGCGCCATCGCCAGCTACAGTGATTTCCTGGAATTGATTGGGGAAATCCGCTCGACGCACGCCGCGAGCAAGGGCACCGGCATTCGGATTCTGACGGAGACCGTAACTTCCCCGACGTTTGGCAGCCAGATGAAGGCTTTTCTGGCCGAATTTCCGGCGGCCAAGTGGCACCAATACGCGCCCGTCAGCCGTTTTGCGGAACGTGAAGGCGTCCGGCTTCTTTACGGCGAATACCTCACCACATACTATAAGTTTGACCAGGCCAGCGTTATCGTTTCACTTGACGCGGATTTCCTCTGCTCGGGCCGCGCCGGCGTGCGCTACGCCCATGATTTTGCCGACAAGCGCCGGATTGCCGGCGCCGACAGCGCCATGAATCGTCTTTATGCGGTTGAAAGCATGGCGACGATTACGGGCGCCACGGCGGACCATCGCCTGCCTCTCAAGTCCGGCGAGGTGGAGGGCTTTGCGCGGGCGCTGGCGGCAGGGTTGGGGCTGAAGGGCGTTTCCGCCGCGCCCGGCGCTTTGCCGCAAATCCCCGCGGACTGGCTTCCAGCGCTGGTGAAAGACCTTCAACAGCATCCGGGATCAAGCATTGTCATGGCGGGCGAACACCAGCCGCCGGCCGTTCACGCTCTGGCCCAGGCGATCAACTTTGCGCTGGGAAACGTTGGCAAGACGGTGGTTTATACGGACCCGATTGAAGCCGTGCCCGTGAACGAGATGGAGTCCTTGCGCGAGCTGGTTTCCGACATGAACGCCGGGCGGGTGGACACGCTGTTTATAATCGGCGGCAACCCGGTCTATAACGCTCCCGGCGACTTGGCCTTTAAGAAGGCTCTTGATAAGGTCGGGCTGCGCATCCGCCTGGGTCTTTACGTGGACGAAACATCTTATCTGTGCCACTGGTTAGATC
>JAJYHU010000277.1 GCA_021784615.1 Acidobacteriota bacterium
TCCCCGGCAAGGAATTCAAAGGCCGAGTTACCGAAATTGGGATGAGCGCAATCAATTCCAGCACGGGCATTGCAAGCAGCGGCCAGACCTCCACCGGCACGGGTGAAGCCAAGGACTTCGAGGTGGCCGTTACCCTGGATAACCCGCCTCCGGGACTTCGCCCGGGTCTTTCAGCCACGGCAAAAATCGTCACCGCGACTCGCCAGAACGCGATTACAATCCCCATCCAAGCCCTGACCACTCGCGAGCGCCAAGAGCTTGAAGCGGAGGCGGGAAAGGGCGCGGGAGACAAGACAGAGCCCAAGACGGCTGGCCAGTTGGCGAGGGGAAAGAAAGAACTTCAGGGCGTTTTCGTGGTTCGAAACGGACGGGCGGTTTTTGCGCCGGTCGAAACGGGGATTATGGGTACGACCAATATTGAAGTCCTGAGCGGGCTTCAACCCGGAGAGGAGATTATCACGGGCAGTTATCAAGTGCTGCGCACGTTAAAAAATAACGCAAGAATCGAGGTTAACAACCAGGCTTCAATCCTGGGGCCGCCCTCATCGTAGAATCGTGCGCCCCGGGCTCGAAAATAGGATTCTGAAAGCCCACAGCGCTCCGCGACATTTCTCAACAATGGAACCCCAAACTTTGGATTCGCAGCTTCGGGAAAGTTCAGCGCCACCGGACGACATTGTCATCCACGCGCATGACCTGTGGAAGATTTACGACATGGGGACGGTCAAAGTGGATGCCTTGTGCGGGCTTTCATTCTCGATCCGGCGGGGTGAATACGTTGCGATTATGGGGCCTTCGGGTTCCGGCAAATCTACCTTAATGAACCTGATTGGTTGTTTGGACACGCCCACCCACGGCCAGTACTGGTTGAACGGACGGCTGGTTAGCCAGCTAACGGACGACGAACTGGCCTATATTCGCAACAAGGAGATCGGCTTCGTCTTCCAAACTTTCAACCTCCTGGCGCGCGCGACCGCCCTTCACAATGTCGAATTGCCCCTGATCTACAGCGGAACACCCGTCGAGGAGCGATTGATGCGCGCGGAGGAATCTCTGCGCCTGGTTGAGCTGGGCGACCGCATCCAGCACAAACCCAATGAGCTTTCCGGAGGCCAGCGGCAACGGGTGGCCATCGCGCGTGCGTTGGTTAATCATCCTTCCATCCTCCTGGCTGATGAGCCTACGGGTAACCTGGATTCCACGACCGGGGAAGAAATCATGAATTTGTTTGACCGCCTCCATCAATCCGGCAACACGATTATCCTGGTCACCCATGAGCACGATATCGCCGCCCACGCGCACCGTATCATTCACATTCGAGATGGCAGAGTCGACCGCGATGAGCCGCTGGAGTAGCCGCAGCTTTCTGGTTTGACCGAGCTCGTCCCCAGGAGTAGAGAACTTGACCTCTGGACAAACGCCAGCCCGGAGTGCGGGCGCCCGGCGCCGCGAACTTTACAACGCCTGGGTGACCGCGCGCGAGGCCTTTTGGATCGCCCTCGATGCCTTGTATACTCATAAGCTCCGTTCGTTCCTCACCCTGCTAGGCGTGGTAATTGCCACGACCACCCTGATCGTTGTCATGTCTGTCATCAACGGCATGAACTTATACATCGCGAATCACATTGCGAACCTGGGCGCCAACACTTTTGTCTTGAGCCAGTTTGAATGGGCGCAGGGGCATGCCGCATGGGTCAAAGCTCAGCGCCGCAACAAGCCGATCCGGATCGAGGATTATGAGTTCTTGAAAGAAAATCTTGAAGGCTATAAAGCGATTGGAGCGACGTCCCAATATCCTTCCAGGAGCGCAAAATATGAAAGGCAGATTTTGTATGATGTCTCGTTGACCGGCGTTACACCCAGCATGATCGATATCGGACAGCAGCGAGTTGAGCTGGGCCGGTACATCACGGAGCCGGATTATCTGCATGCCGCCATGGTTTGCTTCATCGGGCAGGATCTGGTGGATAAGTTCTTCCCGGGCGCCGATCCGCTTGGCAAGGAGATTGAGGTCAACGGCCGCGTGTTCCGAGTCATTGGCGTGGCACGGCGCATCGGAACGACCTTTGGGGTAAGCCAGGATAACTTTGTCCAAATTCCCCTAACCTCATTTCAAAGAGTTTTTGTCGCTCGGCCCTCGATCAACATTAGCGTCCAAGCGTGGGCTGCGGCGCAGATGTTGCCGCTCGAAGATGAGGTGCGAACGCTGATGCGAGTGCGCCGCCATTTGCCTTTCACCGAGAAGGACACTTTCGGTATCAACGCTTCAGCAACCATCATGAGCCTCTGGGAACGGCTTACGGGTTCAATCTTCGCCGTCACCATTGGGGTGGTGGCCGTGTTCATGGTGGTCGGCGGGATTGTGATTATGAACATCATGCTGGCCAGCGTCACCGAGCGAACTCATGAAATCGGAATTCGCAAATCGCTCGGAGCGCGCCGGCGTGACATCCTGACCCAATTTGTTATCGAATCGGCAGTGATGGCCGGTGCCGGCGGACTGATTGGCGTCATACTTGCCGTCCTGATCAGCCAGATCGTTGAGCGGTTCTTTGCCTCCGCGGTGCCATTGAGCGGAGTATTCCTGGGTTTGGCGCTTTCGGCGGCCGTCGGCCTGTTTTTCGGGATCTATCCCGCCAGCAAGGCTGCCAAGCTTGATCCTATCGAAGCTCTCCGGATGGAAGGCTGACTATGCCCAGCAACCTTCGCAACCTCCGTGAAAACCTTCTGTTGGCGCTCGATACCCTCCGCACCCACAAATTTCGTTCCTTCCTGACCATCCTCGGGGTCCTTATCGGGACCACCACCGTGATCGGCGTGGCTTCGATCATTACCGGACTGAACACTCAGCTTGTCCAGGCGGCTGAGGATTATGGCACGCGGACGATCTTTGTCTATAAGTTCGAAGCTGGCATCCGATTCCGGCTAACCCGCGAGGAGCGGATGAGAAAACCGCTATCCTATGAAGACGCGGTCGCCATTCGGAACGAATGTCCTGACGTGGAAACAGTGGGAGTTGAAATGTCGCAGTGGGGAGCGCCCGTGATCACCAGATACAAGGGCCAGGAGATGTATGACGCCGGCTTGACGGGTGCTACCGCAGACGACTTCCGCGTCAACGGCGCCGCCTTCGCTGAGGGGCGTCCTTTTACCGAATTTGAGGATGTTCACCGGCGCAACGTGGCCGTCATTGGCGCCAACGTCGTCAAGATGTTTTTCCAGAACGAAAACCCTATCGGCAAAAACATCGTGGTGGACGGCAACACGTTCCAGATCATTGGGGCGCTCGATCAACGGAAACAAGTCCTGGGTGACAATGGCGCCGACCGGAATATTTATATTCCCTATTGGACTTACCGAAAGATTTACACGCAAAACAAGGAGAATTTCATTCTGGCGATGGCATACCCGGGAAGAATGAACCAGGCCATGGATGAGATTACCGGTGTCCTGCGCAGGCTCCGCCACGTAAAACCTTCCCAGCCCAACAATTTTGGCTTGGCCACCGCGGATTCCATCATCCGCGAGTTTCATGAAATTACCGGAACGGTTGCGCTGGCGCTGATCGTGCTTTCCTCGATCGGCCTGCTGGTGGGTGGAATCGGCGTCATGAATATCATGCTGGTTTCGGTAACCGAACGGACGCGCGAAATTGGAGTGCGCAAGGCCATCGGGGCGCGCCGCCATGACATCACCTGGCAGTTTTTGCTGGAGGCTATGACGTTGACCGGAACGGGCGGGCTGCTGGGCATCCTGGTGGGTTATTTGTTGAGCTTTGTGATCCGTACGCTGGTGCCGAGCCTGCCGTCCTCGGTGCCGCTTTGGTCTGTTTTTGCCGGCTTCCTGGTTTCCATCAGCATCGGACTTTTCTTCGGCATGTGGCCGGCCATGAAAGCTTCACGCCTGGACCCCATTGTGGCACTTCGCCACGAATAGCCAGCCCCGTTGGCCACGCTGCGCGGGTACTTTAAGACAACATCTTGACCCGATCGACGTGCGCTATGGGAAGAGAGCCCTCAGGCTTTGAACGTAAGGTTCGCGGGCAATGCCGCGCTCGGTAATGATGGCGGTAACGTACCGGTGCGGGGTTACGTCAAAGGCGGGATGCCGGGCTTCGACGTTTTTCGGTGCGGTCGCGATGCCTCGCCAGTGGGTCACTTCCTCGGGAGAGCGTTCCTCGATGGGGATTTCATCGCCTGAAGCGATATTCAGGTCAATGGTGGAGAGCGGCGCGGCCACATAAAATGGGATTTGGTTTTCGCGCGCCACGACGGCCACCGTGTAGGTGCCGATTTTGTTCGCCACGTCGCCGTTGCTTGCAATGCGGTCGGCGCCTACAATAACGGCCTGGATTTTTGACTGTTTCATAAAATGCCCGGCCATATTGTCCGTGATGACGGTAACGGGAATGCCATCCTTGGCAAGCTCCCAGGCGGTCAGCCGGGCTCCTTGCAGGAAGGGCCGAGTTTCATCGGCAAACACCGCGATCTTTTTCCCTTCCGACACCGCAGCGCGAATCACACCGAGCGCCGTCCCGTAACCTCCGGTGGCCAGCGCTCCAGCGTTGCAGTGCGTGAGAACCGTTGATGAATCCTGCAGCAGCGCTGCACCGTGTTTGCCCATGGCCTCATTTATGGCAATGTCTTCGGCCAGGACGCGCTGCGCCTCTTCTACCAGCCGGGCGCGCGCCCGCGCGATCTTTTCAGTTTCTGAGCCCGTTCCGGCAAGGGCGCCATCAAAAGTCTCGCGCATCCGCTTGACCGCCCAAAACAGGTTGACGGCCGTGGGCCGGGTTTTTGAGATAACGTCGGCAGTGGTCTCGAAATCCTTGCGAAGTTCCGGGATGCTCTGCGCGCTGCTATTCTTGATTCCCAGCGCGACTCCCATGGCCGCTGCCACTCCAATCGCCGGGGCGCCGCGAATCACCATGGAGCGTATCGCTTCCGCCACTTCCCGGAAGCCGCCAAAGGTGCGGTAAACCTCTTCACCCGGCAGGAGAGTCTGGTCGATCATGCGAACGCCGTCGCTGGTCCATTCGATTGTCTTAAACATTGCGATCCTTTTCGATGAGTTTTTTCAAGGCCTAAGCAGGGCAATAAAGTGAAGCGCGAGCAAGCCTGTAAGCCGAATTTTGTCCCCCGGAGGTCCGGGGTGGCGATCATTCATCTAGCCTTGCCATTGCTGGCAAGGTCAAGCGACCTACCCGGGAGTCACCAGTGCCGTAGCGGCGACCCTTGGCCGCCGAAATCCATAACGTCAGCCATGGATCGCCGCTACAGAACCTTGCGGAACGGGTAGCTCCTCCTCCCCTATTTGGTCTTGCTCCGTGTGGGGTTTGCCTTGCCCCCGACATCGCTATCGGGGCGGTGCGCTCTTACTTTAAGCCGCTTTCGCGGCCGCACCTTTTCACCCTTACCTTGCCTTGCTCCTGGCAACCCAGAAGGGGCAATGGCGGTATATTTTCTGTGGCACTTTCCGTACCGGAGGCGTACTTTCGCTTGCGCGACGTCCTCCTCCGGCCCTCGCTGTTAGCGAGCACACTACCCTATGGAGTTCGGACTTTCCTCTCCCTCGCTCCCGCCTGGCTGCCCGGCGTCCGTGAGGACCCGAGCAAGGTGCATGAGCGGAGCAGCGATCGCCCGGCTTGCTCGCGCTACCAGCTTTTATGATAGTCTTTGAGAGGCGAGAGGGTCAAACCGCCTGACGCCCGCTTACGATGCGTCGTCTCATCTTGTTCGTTCTTTTCGTTGGGTTTCTGGCTGCCCAGTCTCTTGTGGGCCGCAGCGCCTCCTTGGCGCTCGATCAACAGGCCAGCCAGCCTCCGCGTTCAACATCTTCCTCAGCGTCCGCTGCAAACCCGCAGTCGGTTCTTGCCCAGGCGGATTCTATTCTGGAACAGATGAGCCGCCTCACGGGTCTGCCGATCAAAGCTCCACTCAAAAAGCGGATCGTAAGCCGGCCGGAAATTCGCAAGCTCCTGATCCGCAACTTGCATACGGAGTACACTCCCCGCGAACTCCACGTTCAGGAAGCCACCCTGCGAGCTTTCGGCTTGGTCTCGCGGACCTTCGACCTTGAGAAATTCCTCATCAGCTTTTACACCGAACAAGCCGCTGGATTTTACGATCCGCGCACCAAGACAATGTACATGGCAGACTGGATTCCGGCGGACACGCAGCAGATGGTCCTTGCTCATGAGTTGACCCACGCACTTCAGGATCAGAATTTCAACCTCCAGCGCTACATGCACGTGGTCAAACACGATGATGACGCGGAAGCCGCCCGCCAAGCCGTTGTGGAAGGTTATGCGACTGCCGCCATGTTCCAACGGATGCTTGGTTCGACAAGCCTTGCGGTTCTTCCTTCTTTCGGCACGCTGATTGGACCTCTTATCAATCAGCAGATGGCAGAGTTTCCAGTTTTTTCAAAAGCTCCTTTCTTTTTCCGTCTTGAAGCTCTTTTCCCGTATGTTCAAGGCGCAAGCTTCATTGAAAAAGGGCTGAAGCAGGACGGGAACTGGAAGGACCTCAACAAGCTGTTTACCTCGCCGCCGACGTCCACAAAAGATATCTACCAGCCGGATGTCTATTTCAATCATGCGTCACTTCCGACGGTCCAGCTTCCGGCGCGGACACCTCTCGACTCCGTGCCAGGGCTTGCAAGGCTTGATGAGAATAGCTTGGGTGAACTGGGTTTGAATGCGCTGATGGGGCAGTTTCTCTCCGAAGAAAGAGCCAAAGCCGTCAGCGCGGATTGGCTTGCCGACCGTTACATCCTTTACGAAGACGATGCGAAGCAAAGCTATGCGCTGGTAGCCCGCTCACGCTGGGTTAATCCGGAAGCCGCTCTTACTTTCGATCGCGACTATCACGCCGTCCTCATGCAGAAATACGCCGAGCTGACTGCGGACCCTCGCTCCACTCCGGAATGCTTTATCGGCCACACTGCAAGCGGCGAGGTTATTCTGTTGCGGGCGGGCAGTGAAGTCCGCTGGGCGGAAGGCGTCCCACAAAGTAAGGTTCACGCCATGGTGAAGTGGCTGAGCGCTCTCTGAGCTTACGCAACCGCGGCTGGGTTGTGCTGGCAAGAAGGCGTGTACATGTTACCCGGTGTGCGTTGTTGGGTGGTGGGTCAAAGGCGTGTTGCTAGAAACCCTTGGAGGGGGTGGCGCATGACTGACAGTCCCCTCCGATCCGAAACTATTGGACAGACCGGCCTTCCGCTTTACAACCACGCGGTGTCATGGCAGGATAGGGGCCTCAAGTCCTTTAGCTTCTATGAGCTTATGGAATACTTCGAGTCACGCCACTTCGTCGCCTGCCTCCGTGATCTTCACGCTTTTGAACTCTATCTGAAAAGATGCGTGGAAGAGTTAGGGCGATGGGATGATAGGGTAACAGACACCGAGACCCAGGACACAAAAGGTTTACTGGAGAAACTGAAAGATTCTTTTCCGGCAGCGGAATTTCCCATGACGCTCAACCAGAGCACGGAAGCCTACG
>JAJYHU010000193.1 GCA_021784615.1 Acidobacteriota bacterium
TCAGGACGACCTGATCGCCACGGTGACAAAATTCCTCGCACAAACTGCACAGGCCCATTCCCCCGCTTCGCCCTCCGCAACAGCTTCCGCCGATTTTGGGCCGGATCCCGTAGCCGAACCGGTTGAAGCGCCGATCGAGGAGGCAAGGGCCCGTCCGGAATTCAACCTTGCGGCGCTCTCTGAGGGAGTGGCGCTCTCCGAGCCAGCGGAAGAAAAGTCTGCGGCCGCAGTGCCGGATATCCAGGCCTTCCCTTCCCCTGCGGAAATGGTCCCAGTTCCGGATGGGTCTACGGCCGGCGAGGCCTCCGCCGCAAAGCTTGAACCTTCTGCTGAGATTTCCATAGCCTCCGCGCCCGGCGATGGTGCGGAGCAAACGAACCCAGAGTCTGACTCTTCTGGACAGGAGGCCGTATTCCGCGGCCCTGAGGAAGCGGTTGTGCAAAGCGGAGGCAACGGAGCGGCCCCAATTCCTGAGCTTGAGACTGAACCCGAAGCCGCGCCAGCGCCGCCGGAATGGGCGGTTGAGCCTGAGGAAGCTCGTGCGCAGCCGGCGAGCGAGGTTGAACGCGAGGAAGCCGGCATGCCGCCGGCCGCTGCGCCTGAAGCGCTCAGCCCCAACGGGCAGGAATGGGTCGCGGAGCCCGGCTCTCCCGGCGTTGTGTCGGAAACGCAATTTGCCGCTTCCGGCCCTGAAGTTCTTAGTTCCAACCCCGATGCTCCGCCGCCCCTGGAAAGTTTTCGGACGGAGTTTCCCGAGGTTCCGGTATATCGTTTCGGCGATGCTCAAACCACGGCCGAGCCGGCGACTGAGGATAAGGCGCCAAGCCAGATTCCTGATGCCGCCGAACTCTCTCCCGATCCACAGGCGGCTGTGGCGCAAAACGAATTTGCAGTCGAGGAAGAATCCCCGCCCGCAGCCCGTGAGGTAAAACCTGAAAAGCTTGACCCAGAGCTTATTTACACCATCGTCCACAAGGTCGTGCTCAAAATGTCGCCGCCCGCCCTGGAAGCTGAGGTGGTGGAGGACATCGCAAGGCGAATCACCTCGGAATTAACGGCAGAGTTTGACTCCGATCCCTCTTGAATTCAGGCTGCCGCAGTTTATCCCGCCATTTTGCTTCTTGATTTTTCCTACAGCTAGCCATACTGATTTACTGGTACAGGATAAAGCTCGGCTGTGGAGAGAGCAGCAGCACTTCGGCGGGCGTCATCAGGTGGTGGCCGATATTCACGTCGTTCTTATAGAACAGCTTGAACCCGGTGAATTGCACGGGCTGGCGCGCGATGAAATCCTTGTAAGTCGAGACCTTCAGGACCGGCGACCCGAACCCGTCCATATCCATCACGACCTGTACTTCCGGCAGCGGCTTGATGCCGCGGAAGCCCGTCACCATGCGCTCGGTAAAGCGGTGGACGACCAGGATTTTCGGGGGCAGATGGTTTTCCCGCACGATTTTGGCCAGAAACTGCGCGGCAAAGTTGATGTCATCGGCGTTCAACGTGCCGATCCAAGCGCCGGGCCGCTTGCCGTCCACGAGCGCGAACTCCGGATCGAGGGCAAGCTCGACGTTCGGCTGTTTAAGGTACGGTGCGAGGCGCGGCACTTCGGTCCGCACGGTGCTCCAGCCGGGCTGCACGTCAAGAAACACCAGCCCTTGGATCTGGTCCGCCAGGCTGATGGCTTTTTCGATGTGGCTCTGCGGCATGCGCATTCGGTATCTTCCGTCGCGCCCCGGCAGGCCCTGCGCGGAGACCGTGATGTAATCGAGCGCCTGCACCACCGGCGTCGAGGGATCAGCCGCCGCCCATGCAGCCGCCGTCGACGAGAGCATGGCAAGCACCTTGTCGGGCGGATATTCGCCCAGAATCCCCATGCGCTTTGAATAGAAATTGCCATAGTAGGCAACGATGCGCTTGAAGGGCAGCAGGGCGCCCGCGTCGGGATAGACGGCATGCACGGGCCAGAGCGGAGCCGGGCACGGCGGAAGCACAGCCTGCTTGGTGGTAACAAAGGCTACCCGCCGGGATTTCGCGGCGGATCGGAGAATCCTTGCGGGCGCCGCCTTGGCGGAAGCCTTGGCCGCGGACGGCGCGCAATGCTTCGGTGGCGGAAGGTTTGCGAGCGCAAGCATTTTTGCGTTGTACGCAGCCTTATCCAAGGTGGCAGGGGGGCTAGGAATCACGGCAGCCGGCGCCCTGCCAGTGGTCGCCTTGGCGGGCGGGTGGCTGCGGCGTAGGAACGCCAGAGCGCCGATGCCGGCGATTCCAATAGCGAACAATACAGTGATGAGTTGCTTCCACTTCATCCCATCATTGTACATGGCTTCCCGTAAAACGGCATCATTGCCGGAAGGCGCTTTTTAACATCCTCAAGGGGGCGGAAGCTGGTAGCCCGAACCTCCGGTGTTGCCGGCCCCATGACGACAATGTTGCCGGCATTGGCAACGACCTCTTCCCCATCAACGACCATGGCCGCCTGGCCGGAGAGGACGATACACGTTTCGGAATAGGGATCCTGATGCAGTCCAGGGCCTTTCCCGGGCGGAAGGTTGCCCTGAAAGAAGGAAACGCCCGCGCCGTAAGGCTTGCCTTCAAACTCGACTGCAGCGATCGCGCCTTTCCGCTGATCGCCGCGATGCAGGATGTGGAACATTCGCCCTCCTCTCGATGCCTGATCCTGGGTTCGACGCACTACGCCTGAGGCGGTGGCGGGGCCGGCGTAAGGCCGTGGCGGCGCATGATCTCCATCATCTTCGCCCGGTCCGGCGGCCCGCCCGCAGCGTTGATCGCCTCGGCGGACTCGCGGAAATGCTGCGGGCCAATGGCGGCCGGCGTGATCACGCAGAGCGCCCTCACGTCCTGGGTTCCGTTGTTATCGAACCGGTGAACAGCGCCGCGCGGAATGCAGAGGGCCTGCCCCGGCCCGACGTCGATGGGTCTTCCGTCGACGGTCCATGTCAGCACTCCGTCAATGCCGTAAATCGTCTCTTCGTAATGGTCGTGGCTGTGCGCCGGAGCCGCCAGGCGCTGCGAGGCTGGGACAAAGAGCTCGAATGCCGCGACGCTGCTGTTCGAGTTCTCTCCGGTGAGCAGGAAGCGCACCGCGAGCGGCCCCAAACGGATGGTCTCATCGGCGGGATTGACGTTAAGGTCAAGGGTCTGCTGCGCCATGGGCGTTTCTCCCTACAGTCAATTCCATTTACTATGCTATAATGTAAATGCCATTTACCAAGGATGTCAAGTTAAAAATGTCAGGCTCACCGGTCAAAACTTCGGACATGCTCATAGGAGCATTATTGCGCGTTCCGGCCCAGGCGATCCACCGCCGCCTTATCAACGGGCTGAACGCGGCCGGCTTTGAGGAGCTCCGCCTGCCGCACATGGCGGTGCTGCAGTTTCCGGGTCCGGATGGGGTTCGCCCAGGCACTCTGGCCGAGCGCGCCGGCATCAGCAAACAGGCCATGAACCAGCTTCTGGGCAGCCTTGAAACGCTCGGCTATGTTGTCCGGTCCGATGCGCCCAACGAGGGTCGCGCGCGAATTATCCGGTTTACCAAACGCGGACGGGCCGCATACGCGAAGATCCACGAGATTCTCCAGGACATCGAACGTGAATGGAGCGCTGAGCTCGGGCGCAGGGATTTCGCTCAGCTTAAAGAACTACTCTCGCGCGTCTGGGAGAGCCCGCTGACCCGATAGGCGACGCGAGTCGCGCCTTTCGTCCGATGGCGAAGATGCAAGCGCGGAACTCCGGTTTTGATGTTCACTCCAGATCGTCCCAAGCTCGAATTATGGATGTAGCGAGGCCAGGTAGGCTGCAATCGACACCATGTCGTCGACGGTCAACTTGGCCGTAACCGGCTCCATCAATTCGGAGCCTGCCCCGGCGCGAGCGCCGCTTTGGAAGTCGCAGAGTTGCCGGACGATATAGCTGGGCGAGCGGCCGGCGATGGTGGGCACATTGCCGTTGCCTCTAAGATCCGGCCCGTGGCAAGCGTCGCACGGAAGGGTCGTTCCCCCGCCTCCGGTGGTAACCAGCGCCTTGCCTTTCCGGATGCTTCCCACCGGCGCGTAGGCGATAAATCCGGAAGCGTCGTCGCGCATCTCGGTCCGTTCCAGGTTGACGGGAGTTTCAATGATGCGCCGGCCGATCGGCACCCTGCCGCCTCCCGCCACGGGAACCAGCATCCAGCCCGCAACGTGCATCCTGGGAACGGTCCTGGTTTCAACCACGCGAATCCACGGCTTGGGTTTTAACCGGGAGAAGTACTTGGCGGCGGCCTGGATCTCCTGCTTGTTCGCCAGGGTTTCGTGGGTGACCATCGCAGAGATGGGCCCGGTGATTTTTGAGCTCTTGCGCAGGCCATCCTTAAAATCCGCCATTTGCTGAACAATGTAAGCCGCCGGCAGTCCTGCCAGGCTGGCATTCTCAGGGCGGCCCTGGCCGTTGGGCAGGTGGCAATAGCCGCAGGCCATGACGCGCGGCTTCCTGCCATGCGCCACCACCTCCGGCATGGGCGGATGCCCGCCAGGATGCCAGTCCGGCGGATTGAATCCATCGTTGATTTGCCGGAGCGTGAACGCCGCCCGGCTGCCCGGCACGTGGCGTGGAGCGTCGTCAGCGGGCTTGGCCGGGCCGTGCGATGCAGGCCTTCGCGGCTCAACCACAAAGGCCCAGGAAGGAGCCTCGTGGGCCTGCCCGGCTTTTGTCTTTTCACTTTGATTCCGGGCGGCGGCCACGGCGACAAACGCGCAAAGGACTGCGAGCGCCGCACAGGTCGCGAGCGCGGAGCGGCGGGGCCAATGAGTCCATCGTCTGAACCTGCCGTGGCCCGTCGCCACGGCACGGGCCACCCTCCAGAGCTTGGGCATCTTCATGCGAGAACCCTCCGTGATTCATGTGAATTGGCGGTAGCTTGTAGCGCATCAAAGGTACGCGTTTTTTTGCGTTGCTCCGCGGGTTTTCTGTCGAGCGCCTCTGATGATCATTTGCTTTTCACTGCAGTGCCGCCAGCGCGGCGCGGTTAGACTTTCCACCGAAAGGCGTGTTCCTTCACATTTCGATAGTTTGAGTCCAGGGCCGGTTCGAGCAAGAGTATCGCGGCGATGCGGCGGGCCATCTCCTGAACGTAGCGGACTTCTTCAACCTCCAACGAGCGGCCCAAGAGTTTTCCTTCGCGGTAGGAGAGCCATTTCTTGATGACTTGATACCCGCCGATGGTGTATTCCCAAACTCGCATTGGGATATTGGACCAGCAAGCCGCTTCATTCAGATAAACATCACATGTGTGATCGCCCAAACATTGAAAAGTTTGTGCTGTCTCAAGTCCTCGCGCTTTGCCTGCCTCGGCGATAGCTTCCCGTTCCTGTTCGGTGTAATCGCGCTCAACGATCTTTCCTTTGCCGGGCATGGTGATACCGCCTTTGCCCGCGTGTCCCCAACCGGCGGTAACAGCGAAGTGCTTTGCTTCATCGAGCTGCGTCCCCGGCGGGAGAATAAACGCGGCGATCTTCTGTAGCGCCAGCGTCTCGCTGGCCTGCCGGCCAGAGGCCGGCGCTACGAGCGGAGTCTCCGTATCGAGCAACGCGGCGATCTGCCTACCGAGGTCCGCCGATGCCTCCAGCAATTCCTTGCTTGCCGGCAGCGGAATGCGCGGCCAGTCCTGGCGGATACCATCGGCATTTTCGCCCAGGTAGGCGGGCGAAAAGCCAATAGCCAGAGCGTGCATCCAAATCAGCCCAGCGGTTTCGGCATCGGCATCGGGGTTGTCAATTCCGAGCTTGGCGAGATAAAGGCGTGCGTTTGACGAGAGGTTGGGCATTGGGGAAAGCGGGTGCGTCATTAGGCTCTGCTGCTCGTGGCTTCGTTTTTTAGGTGGGGTAGGCCGCACCTGGAGTGGAAAATAGTAAGCATGTCCTCGAAGAAAGTCGTTGTCCCCAAGCAGTGTCGTATAGAAGATGGGGATTCCCTCGGGAAAGGCCACTCCGACCGGACGGCTCACTAGGAACGCGTTGCCCTGCCAGCACTGCGGAAACAGCGAAGGGCGGGGTTCATTCCAAAGAGGTCGGACCGCGCTGTAGTAGCACCATCGCCGATCAAACGGACGCAATGCGTATCGACGGAGCCGATCTTCGTTGAAAAACTCAGATTTTAGAACCTTCGCCCGAGCCTTCTTCGCGTCGAATCTTGCCGCATTGCGAGTAATGCCTGTGGGGTTGGACTGAAGAGCCTCCCAGTCTACATCGGCGTTGTAATACCTTTGCATGCGGTCACGCAGATCAACCTTGTCAATGTCAATCAATGCCCCGTCTCGTTTTTCCATCAATCCATTTTCAGGACGCTGAGCACCGAAATCTGGCAAAACTGGCCATTCCCGGTAATGAGGAGCAACCTGAGAAGGCCGGAACGAATAGCGGTTGCTACTGTCAGGGCTGGCTGGCTGGTAATGCGGTTCGAGGTTCGGGTCGTCGAGGCTTTCGACGAGGTCCAGGTTTTTCGTCACGCCCCAGAAGTGGCGAAAGCCGACAGCTTTATAGTAGGGGAGCCCTCCGGGATCCATCGGGAGGGCAGAGTTCCCTACTCGAACAAGCAACCCAATGGCTGTTCCCACGCGGATACCCTCGCGGTTGCGCTCGGTTGAAAAAACCGATGGATCAGGTTTCCCTTCGGGCGCCAGCTTTCCGGTCTCTCGGCTGTCACCGTTCATGCAATCAAACCACAGCTTGTCGAACTCGCCCAGAAACTTCCTCCGCATCACAACGAATGACGGGTCGCTCAAGTACGAGAAATTGGAAATAAAACAAACCACCCCTCTGCCTGTCTTTTCAGCAATCCGCCGCTCGGCCAGCCTAAAAAAGCGAACGTAAAGATCATCGAGGTTGAATTTCTTAATGCCCCATTCCTTAATCAGCCCTTCTTTGTAAGGCTCAACCAAGCCCTGTTCCTCTTCAGGACTTACACCGGCGAAGGCGTTGTAAGGCGGATTGCCAAGGATAACTAGAATACGTTTTTCGCGCTTGACGTGTTCGGCGGCGTCGCGTTCTTCTTCGAGTTCGGGGAAGATTAAGTGCTGCTTGGGGCCTTTGGGCGGCTCCCAGCCGGTTAGCGCGTTGGTCAGATAAACTCCAACCCGTTCCTTTGATTTTTGGGAGAGCGGCGCGCCAAGATTCTGCAATAGCAAGCCTAATTGCAGGTGGGAGACTACGAAGGGCGCGGGCAGGATCTCAAACCCAAAGACGCGTTCCTGCGCTGCTTCCTTGAGGTCGTGCGCCAGAAGCGCATCCTCACCACGTTCCTTCAGGGTTCGATAAATGCGGTCGAGGACTTCCACAAGGTACGAACCTGTGCCACAGCAAGGGTCGAGAACATAAACGCGCTTGTCCGCCAAGCCGTCAGCTATGCCCAACTCCTGGCGTAGCGCCGTATCAACCCGCCCTACCATGTATTTGACGACTT
>JAJYHU010000341.1 GCA_021784615.1 Acidobacteriota bacterium
TCGCAGCGCCTCATCGGTGCTGGAGGCGCTGGCCAAACGCGTGCCCAGCGTCGCGCACCGCAAACAGGACGGGGCGACTTCCGACGTCAAACTTGATGAAATCTCGATCGGGGACACGCTGGTGATTTACCCGCACGAAATCTGCCCCGTGGATGGCGTGGTCGTGCAAGGCCACGGCATCATGGATGAGTCCTACCTGACGGGCGAGCCGTTCGAAATCTCCAAAACGCCCGGCGCCCAAGTCCTATCGGGCGCAATCAACGGGGCGGAGGCGCTCACCATCCAAGCCGAAAAATTGCCGGTCGATTCCCGTTACGCCAAGATCATGCAAGTGATGCAAACCGCCCAAAACAACCGCCCGCGCCTTCGCCGCCTGGGAGACCAACTGGGAGCTTATTACACGCCCCTCGCCGTCGCTTTGGCGCTCGCGGCTTGGCTGGTAAGCAGCCAGTCCCATCGCTTCCTGGCCGTTTTAGTCATCGCCACTCCCTGCCCGCTGCTGATCGCCATTCCGGTCAGCATCATTGGCGCGATTTCGCTTTCCGCCCGCCGGGGCATCGTGGTCAAAGACCCTTCGGTGCTCGAACAACTGGACACTTGCCGCACCATCATCTTTGATAAGACTGGCACGCTCACCTACGGCCTTCCGGAGTTGACCCAGGAATTGATTGCTCCAGCCTTCGACAAAACGGAAGTTCTGCGGCTCGTGGCCAGTCTCGAACAATATTCCAAGCACCCGCTCGCCCGGGCCATTCTCAATGCCGCGCGCGAGCAGAACCTGCCGCTTCAAGACGCCGCCCAGATCAGTGAAACGCCGGGCCGCGGCCTTCAGGGCATCGTCCTCGCAAGATCGATCCGGATTACCAGCCGCCCCGCCATCGTCAAGGAATTCGGCACGCCCGAATCCAGCCTGCCCCCGGTGACGGCGGGCCTCACCTGCGAAATCGCGATCGACGGCGCTTACGCCGCCACCTACATCTTCCACGACGCGCCGCGCCAGGAAAGCAAATCCTTTGTCCGGCATCTCGGACGCAAGCACGCCTTTGACCGCCTGATGCTGGTTTCCGGCGACCGCGAAAGCGAAGTGAAGTATCTGGCTGATCTGGTGGGAATGAAGGAAGTCTACGCTTCTCAAAGCCCTGAGCAAAAAGTCGCCCTGGTTCGCGAAGCCACCCGCAAAGCAAAAACTCTTTTCCTCGGCGACGGCATCAACGACGCTCCCGCTCTGATGACGGCGTCCATCGGAGTGGCTTTCGGGCACCACAGCGACATCACCACGGAAGCCGCAGGCGCCGTGATTATGGATACTTCGCTCGAAAAGGTGGACGAGTTCTTCCACATTGCCAAGCGCATGCGCTCCATTGCCTTGCAGAGCGCGGTCGGCGGAATGGCCTTAAGCATTCTCGGCATGTTCTTTGCCGCGGCCGGCTACTTGCCGCCCGTCGCCGGAGCCATCACCCAGGAAGTCATCGACCTTTTTGCCATTCTCAACGCCATCCGCGCGGCCCTGCCGCCCAAAAGCCTTATCGACTTCTGACACCCCGTTGGCGCTCAGCGGCAATCGCGCGATGGCGGCATAAAGCCGCCACCACGATGATCGCCGAATTCGAGCGCCGTAGCGGCGTTTACCCCGCCACGGATGTCTCTCGTTAGTCCCCGGAGACTCGCACGGCCAGGGCCCGCACGGCAACCCGTTCCGTTGAAACCGGCATCAGGGCCGTCTGCTTGGAAGGAACGGGCGCCGCTCCCACCAAAGCGCCCTGCTCATCCCGCACGAAGGTCAGTTTGGAGTGGTCCGGGTTCGCATCCACGCTGATCAGGTCTCCCAGGCGAATCTGTTTGGTCGCCAGCAGGTTGGAAAGCGGGAAGACCAGGTGGCGTTCGATGGCGCGCTTCAGGTGGCGTGCGCCGAAGTTGGGATCGACGCCCTCGCGCAGCAGTAGCTCGCGGGCCGGAGTGCTGCACTTGAAGATGAATTGCTTGCCCGGCGCGGCGCTGATGATCCGCTCCTGAACCTTGGCAAGCTCGATATCCAGGATCTTTTCCAGGTGCTCGCGCCGCAAGGACCGGAAGACGATCACCTTGTCGATGCGGTTCATGAACTCGGGCGAGAATTTCCTTCTCGCGGCTTCGGTTGCCACGCGATAGATTTTCTGGTCAAGTTCTTCATCCTCGGCGCCCGACCCCGCGGAGAATCCCATGCCGCCTTTCATCAGCTTGGCAACTTCCTGCGAGCCGAGATTGGACGTCAGGAAGATGATGGTGCGGGAGAAGTCCACTTTCCGGTTGTCGCCGAGCGTCAGCGTGGCTTTGTCCAGGATTCCCAGCAGCAGGTGCCAGAGCGCATCCGAGGCCTTTTCGATTTCGTCGAAGAGTACGAAGGAGAGCTTCATGGTCTCCGTGTGATGCTCTTCCAAGGCCTCCTGGGTGATCAGGGGCTGCGTTTCGCGGTGGCCCAGGTATCCGGGCGGCGATCCGATCAGCTTGGCGATTTCATGGCTGTGCTGGAACTCCGCGCAGTCGATCTTGAGCACGGCATGCGCGTCGCCGAACAACACCTCTCCGGCCGCTTCCACCAGGCGCGTCTTTCCGGATCCCGTCGGCCCCAGGAACAGCAGGTTGGCCAGCGGCCGTCCCGCGACGGCAAGCCCCGCCTTGTAAACCTGATAAATCCGCGCCAGCCGCCGGATGGCTCTGCCCTGCCCCACCACGCGCTTCCCCAGCGCCCACTCAAACTCTCTCACCTCGGGACTGTGGATCGTGGGGTCAAGCACCGTTTGGAATGCGCTCATGCTGTCTCCTCCCTGACTTATGCGGAATAAGCCTGCGTCTTCCCTCGCCGCAATTGATGGAGCTTCACGTCGAGAGTCGAGCGCAACAGCTTTAAGCTAGAAGCCAATTGCCTCACCAGCTCACGATCCTGTGTCATCGCGAGAACGGGCAGGTGCAGGTCGCCAATATCCAAGTGGAGGTTGCGGATGTTGCTGAGCAGCTCGTGCAAGTATCGCGAGTCGTTTTCGAAAGGCCGAATCAACTCCCGGGAAGCCTTCTCGCGCAGCCCCTTCCAATCCACTTCCACAAAGGGATGCCGCGTGGTGACTCCCCGAATCACATCATCACTAATCCGAGGACGCCGGCCAAGCCGCGCCAGGTGCAGTTGGCGCACCCGGCCGTTTTTCCGGACGTTGTGCACCAAGTAGTAACATTCGCCGCGCTTCCTGATAAAGGCCATGCCGGGCCTCTCCTCGTAGTGGCAATACTACCACTACATATCCTGTTAGACGCAAGCAAATTATTCTAGTTACAGCCATAAAAATTATTTCTGGCGAATGCGACGATCCCCGCTCCCGCCGCACGTCTCGTCCGGGTGGGCGTGCGCGCCTCGCTCCCACCTGTCCCAACCCGTCCTTTCGGACAGTTCGGCCAGGTTACCAGAAAGGCACTATGCCTGAAGATTAGGGAACCAAAACTTCGGCCGGCGCGTAGTGTTCTATAAGAGAGAGAGGTGAACCAAAATGTTTTGCCACAACTGCGGAGCGGCTACCACCCCGGGACAAAAGTTCTGCATCAGGTGCGGAACCACTCTTGAGGTGACGGCGAATCCGCCCGCGCAGGCAGCGCCAACGCCAGCCGTTGTTGCGCCTTTGCCGCCGGTTGAAAGGCGGATTGAAAAGCACGCCAAGATCCTTGCCATCCTCTGGCTGGCAGCTTCCGGCCTTCGCCTGTTGCCGGGCTTGGGACTCCTTTTCTTTGGAGGCGGCATGGCAATGCATTTTATTCCCTTCCCGATCCGCGCCCTTCTTCTGCCCTTTGTCGGCGTTGTGGGAGCCTTGCTGCTGGCGGGCGCCGTAGCGGGTCTTGTGGCCGGATGGGGGCTGCTGAATTACCGTCCCTGGGCGCGTGTGCTGGCCCTTATTCTGGGCGCTATCTCGCTGATTCATTTCCCGTTCGGCACAGCCTTGGGAATCTACACGCTCTGGGTGCTGCTGCCCACGGCATCTGAACGCGAATACCAGCGGCTGGCGCACACCACTTTCTGACGCCGCGCATGGCGGCCGAGTGAGGGTCTCTTTCGGGGCGGTATCCCCGCCGCACCTTCAAACGAAAGGCCGCGGATTTACCCGCGCCTCAAATCTTCGGGTTCCCCTGTCCGCTACACCTCCAGGCCGATTGAGCGCATCAGCTTGAGGGCATTGCTGGTGCGGACAATGCCCCGCGTCAATTTGTAATCAAAACGGAGCCGGCCGTCTTCGAAGCGGGCCGTTGGTCAGTTCGGTGATCAGCTTCAGGCGTCTGGCTGCTGTGACCGAAGTCATACCTTCTTGAGGCCGCGTCCGCTAATCTTTATCTCTTGCGAGGACGCTATGGGAATCCAGATTCATCCGGACAATGCGGCAACCGATCCATCCATTGCAACCGAACCCGCCGGGCGGCAGGCTTTAAGCCATAAACCAAAGAAGAAATTCCTGCGCCGCCGCGCGCGCGACCACTCGCAAAAGCTTCGCCTTGGCTTCCAGGCGGCCTTCCTGCTGTTGAACGTCTGGGTGGGCGGGCAGTTTTACCTCTGGGTCCGGCAATTTGAAGTTCCAGGCTCTGCGTTCTCCGTCTCGCGTCCCGCGGGCGTGGAAGGCTGGCTGCCCATCGGCGGGCTGATGAACCTCAAATACTGGCTTGAAACCGGCACGGTCCCAACGATCCATCCTGCGGCCATGTTCTTGCTGCTCGCTTTTCTCTCGATCGCGTTTCTGTTTCGCCGGGCCTTTTGCAGTTGGCTCTGCCCGGTGGGAACGATCTCGGAATATTTGTGGCGCCTGGGCCGCAGGATCGGCAACTTCCGCCTGCCATCGTGGCTCGACGTCCCCCTGCGCGGGCTCAAGTACCTGCTGCTGGGATTTTTTCTGTGGGCGGTGGCGGGCATGTCGCCGGAAGCGATTGCGAGCTTCATGCACACGCCTTACGGGCTGATTGCGGACGTCAAGATGCTCAACTTTTTCCGGTTTATGGGAACGGTTGGATTCGTGGTCCTGGGCGTGCTGGTAATTGCCTCGCTGTTTGTGCAGAACTTCTGGTGCCGCTACCTCTGCCCCTACGGCGCGCTGCTGGGATTGGTCTCGCTCGCAAGCCCGCTGCGCATCCGGCGCAACAGAGACGCCTGCATCGATTGCGCGAAATGCGCCAAAGCTTGCCCCGCGTGGCTGCCTGTCGACCGCCTGAACCGCGTCCGCTCGGCGGAGTGCACCGGCTGCCTTGAATGCGTGGCCGTCTGCCCGGCCGAGGGAGCGCTCACCCTGTCTTTGCCCGAACGCTTGCAATCAAAAAGCAAGCAAAACGGAATGCCCGCTTGGGCGATGGCTGCCGGAATCGCACTGCTCTTTCTCGGCCTTGTGGGATTCGCCAAAACCGCCGGCCATTGGAATTCCCACATTCCGAACGCCGTCTATCAAAGGCTCATCCCCCACGCCAACGAAGCCACACACCCCATGCCGTAAAATCCCCGCCCGCTGCATCGTAGCGCAAACCTGTTTGCAGGTCTGCCGCCTTTGTCGCCCGCCCCGCGCACTCAGCAATCACCGGTTGTGGCGGCTGCTCTGCCGCCGGCGGGGCGCATTCGGTGTGCTATACTCTCGGGCGACGCCATACTTAGGGAGTCCGAGCTTGGCGAGTCACAGATACATCCGATGCGCCCTGGCAATGCTGGCCGTTTGCGCCGCCGCCTTGGGTGGCCAGACGGGAGCACGTTCGGCCGGGCAGCCCGTCATTCCGAGGCCCGCGCGCCGTCATGCCGAGCGCAGCGAGGAATCTGCTTCTCCTCACGGGCAGTCGCCAAAGAACCCTGCGCCCAAATCCGCCAGTCAAACCCTTCCCACGCTTTCCGCGCAGCAAATCTTCAAGCGTGTTTCGCCGTCCGTGATGGTGGTGGAATCGCTCGACGCTCAAGGCAAAGTCCTCGCCCTCGGTAGTGGAGTGGTCATCGGGCCGAGCGATTGGTTCGCCGCGCACGCCCCCGCCGTTGTCAACCGGGTCGTGACCAACCGGCACGTCATCGAGGACGGCGTGAGCTTCCGTGTGGAGCACGACGGCAAGCAATGGCCTGCCAAACTTGTCCGTGTCGACCCTGACCGCGATCTCGCCGAATTGTCGGTTGCCGGGCTTGCCGCGCCTGTTGTCACTGTTCTTGATTCGTCTAAGCTGGCCGTAGGCGAAACGGTCTATGCCATCGGCGCGCCGGAAGGTTTGGAACTGACGATTTCCGAAGGCCTGATTTCCGGCTTACGCGATTTCGATAAAGGCCAGGTGATTCAGACTTCCGCAGCCATCTCGCCTGGCTCAAGCGGCGGCGGATTGTTCGACGCCCAGGGGCGTCTTGTCGGCATCACCACGTTTTACCTGAAAGAGGGCCAGAGCTTGAACTTCGCCTTGCCTGCCGAATGGACTCTCGCGCTCGACCGCCAGCCGGCAAGCCCCTCACGAACGGCAACCGCAAACAGCCCTGAATTTCAGGCTCTCATGTGGTTCGAGGTAGGATACAAGGCCGATCAGGCAGGCGATTACGAAAACGCTTTGCATGCTTATCAGGAGGCCGCACGGCTAGTGTCGGGCGCGCCAAAGGCAGTCGTGCTGGGCAATCTGGGCCTCGTCTATGACGCACTTGGGCAGTACGGCAAGGCGGCGAGCGCCTACCAAGAGGCCCTGCGGCTGCAACCCGATAACGCAGCCACGTGGGGCGTCCTGGGCTTGGCCTATATCGAGCTTCGGCAATACGAGAAGGCACTCAGCGCCGAGCAAGAGGCTTTACGGCTGAAGCCAGGCGACGAAAACGCATGGTGCAATCTGGGCGCTATCTACGCCCGGCTTGGACAGTGGGGCAAGGGTGCGAGCGCGGAAGAAGAGGCCCTCCGTCTAAAGCCCGACTACGAGCTCGCGTGGTTCAAGTTGGGCGGTTTCTACTCCCTCCTTAGACAGTACGACAAGGCGGTCAGCGCCTATCAGGACGCTCTTCGCCTGAAGCCGGACGACGCGACGGCTTGGTTCGGCCTGGGCCTAGCCTACGCTGCCTTGGGCCAGCAGTCAGAAGTCATCAAGGTTTATGAGAAGCTCAAAACTCTCGATCCGAAGATGGCGGATGATTTTTTCAGAAAGGCGGTCCTGCCGTAATGCTAAGGACAAAATTTGAAGGGGCGGATCTTCCTCATCGTTTCATGTGGGAGATTGTCGAAGAACAAGCGAAGCGTGCAAGCGAGCTGGAACGTGATTGGTCCAAGCCCGCTCTGGTGGCGATGGTGTTCGCGTTTCACGCGGTCGAGGCGTACCTCAATTTCGTGGGAGGCCTACTCGCACCCGAGGTATGGCAAGACGAACGGGACTATTTTCGCAAGGAACCCTATCGCGGCTGGCATGGAAAGCTTCG
>JAJYHU010000156.1 GCA_021784615.1 Acidobacteriota bacterium
ACGACCAAACCTGGCGCCTAGACACCCGCGACTGCGGCGGAAGCGTCCGAGTAAGCTATGAAGTCTTCGGGAACGACCTCAGCGGTTCGTTTTCACAGTTTGACGCCTCGCATGCGAACATTAACGGGGCGTCAATCTTCATGTATGTGGTGGGCCGCAAGCCGAACCCTCTGACACTTAGCATTCACCCACCGCCCGGATGGAAAATCATCAGCGGCCTTTCGCTTTCGCTCACACAAGATACTTTCGAGATTCCAAACTACGACATTCTCGTCGACACGCCCCTTGAAATCTCTCCGAATTGTTCCGTGGACATCTTTGAGGAGAACGGGAAAACTTTTCGCGTTGCCGTCCACAGCTATGACAACAAAGACATAGATCGCTCTGGCTTGGTTGAGGGGCTTAAGAAGATCGTGCACACGGAAATGGCGATGATGCCCGCTCCGGACTTCAGCCACTACACCTTTATCTTCCATTTTGCCCCGGACGTAAGTATGGGCGACGGGATGGAGCATCTGAACTCAACGGAAATTATCGTCCGCGGGAGTTTGTCCGGCGGAGGGCTTCCGCAGGCGCTCGAAATCGCCGCCCACGAATTTTTCCACCTTTGGGACGTCAAGCGCCTGCGTCCGGCCGGGCTAGGTCCTTTCGATTACACGAAAGAGGTCTACACGAAATCTCTTTGGTTCGTCGAAGGTATCACTACTTATTATTCATACCTGAACTTACTCCACGCCGGCATCTGGACTCAGCAGGATTTCCTGAAGCGCATGGCGAGTGAGATCCAAACCATCCACTACGAACCGGGCCGCAAGCTCATGTCGGCGGAAAGCTCAAGCTTTCACGCCTGGTTTTTTGACCGCTCGCCTCAGATGCAGGAAACGAATTTTGCCAACACCACCATTTCCTATTACGACAAAGGGGCGCTCGTTGGAATGCTCCTGGACCTTGCCATCCGCTCGCGGACCGATGGCAAGAAGTCTCTCGCGGACGTGCTGCGGCTGATGTACCGGAAATTTTACGAAAGCCCAGCAACAACCTATTACCTGCGCGGGCGAGGCTACGAGGAAAGTGATATTCTCGCCGCCGTCAATCAGGTTGCGGGCAGAGACTTCACGCCGTTCTTTAAGCGTTACGTGGCAGGCACGGCGCCGCTTCCTTACAGTGAGTTCCTGGCAAAAGCAGGCTTGGCGCTGCATGTGAGCGTTTCAGCCGGAGCGCCACCGAGCCTGGGCGTGTTGATTCAGCCGGTTGATACGGGGGTAAAGATTGTTGACGTGCTGCCGGACGGGCCTGCGGACCGGGCAGGCTTAAGCCGCGATGACATTCTGGTCTCCGTGGATGACCAGTCGCTGGCAACCAAAGGGCTTGGAGACCGCTTGAGCATCTATCCCGCGGGCGCCCGCGTTCCTTTCCAGGTGGAACGCCACCAGCACCGCCAAATCATATTCGTAAAGCTCGGCCCTCCTATCCCCGATGTGTACTCCATCGATGATTTGCCCGGCGCCACCGGACAACAAATTGCAATTCGCCTGGGGTGGTTAGGAGCAAACTAGGACCACGCCTCTCAGCCTCTTAGCTGGGCGACTTCTTGCGATTGAGGTAATAGGCGATCACGCCGGCCAGGATGGCAAGCAGGACAGCCACGAAAACGATTTCATCCAGGCGCTTCAGGTGCTGCTGAACCAGCTGCCAACTGCTTCCAAACATAAAACCGACATAAGTAACGGTGATCGCCCATGTCACCGCTCCGGTTAGATTGAAAAGCAGAAACCGCGGATAGGACATTCGGAACAACCCGGCAAGAATTCCTGCGAACATCCGCAGCCCCGCAATGAACCGGCCCGAAAAGACGGCCCACTGTCCGTACTTCAGGAACAAGGACTGAGCGTGGTCAAAAGATTTTGCGACCAGGGAAAATTTCCGGAGAAGCTTCTCGACAAACGGCCTTCCGCCGTAATGCCCGATGAGGAATCCCAAACTGTCGCCGCACGTCGCCCCTGCAATAGCGACAAGAATGGCTGGAACAAGGTCTAGCTTTTCGTGATAGGCCAGATATCCGGCAAATAGGAGGATGGTTTCACCCGGAATAGGAATCCCGGCATTTTCCAACATGACTCCGAAAAACACGGCCCAATAGCCATACTCTGAAAAGAAATCCGAAAGGGTCTGGAGAATATTGTGGGTCACAATCGTTTGATCTGAAAACCTTTCCGGATGGGCGAAGATACAAAGCTAATGATAGCCCATCGCTCCGGTTGGGTCACTTGGTATTCCTCGGCACCCTTCCTTGAATGCCACTTGAATGCCCACTCCCAAGACCTACCGAGCCATGTTAAACTACGCTAAGCGTGCGCGAACCGATCATCGAGAGACTCGAAAGACGACCTTTGGTTTGTGATGGAGCTATGGGCACCATGCTCTATGCCAAGGGCCTATCCCTCACAAGATCGTTCGACGAATTGAATCTGATCTCTCCGCAGCTTGTCAAAGACGTCCACGTCGGCTACGTCAAGGCCGGCGCTGAGTTGCTTGAAACGAATACGTTTGGGGCTAACCGTTTGCGCCTGGCAAAGTTTGATCTGGCTGCCAAAGCCCGTGAAATCAACCTAGCTGGGGCACGGCTGGCACGCGAGTGCGCTGGAGAGGACCTTTACGTAGCGGGCTCCGTGGGCCCGCTGGGCGTGCGTCTGGAGCCGCTCGGAGCGACATCGCGAGATGAGGCCCGCGCGGCCTTCCGTGAACAGATTGAGGCGCTGGCGGAAGGCGGCGTCGATTTGATTATGATCGAAACCATGATGGATTTCGAGGAGGCACATCAGGCGCTGCTCGCGGTGCGGGAAGCCGGGTCTCTGCCCGCCATCGTGCAAATGACGGTTCAGGAGGATGGCAATACTCCCTACGGGATCAGTCCGGAAGATTTGGCCCGTCAACTTGATGCCTGGGGAGCGGACGTGATCGGCGTCAATTGCAGCGTCGGACCCGCCACAGTGCTTGAAGCTCTCGAGAAAATAGCAGCGGTGACTTCCAAGAAGCTTTCCGCGCAGCCGAACGCCGGCATGCCCCAATCGATCGGGGGCCGGAGCCTCTATCTCTGCTCGCCGGAGTATATGGCCGACTACGCGCGGCGATTTATCCAGACTGGAGCCAGGATTGTTGGCGGCTGCTGCGGCACTACTCCGCAGCACATCAAGGCAATCAAAGAGGCCGTCAAATCGCTGGGGCCACAGGCGGCGAGGGTAATGCTGGAAACTGCAGTTCCACTCTCTGAGCCGCTCAAACCCATCCCTATCGAGCAACGTTCACGCCTTGCGGGGAAGCTGGCGCGCGGCGAATTTCCGGTGGTTGTGGAAATTGTTCCACCCAAGGGGTGTGATCCAACACGCGAGGTCGAGGGCGCTCAATACTTGAAAAGCCACGGCATTGACGCCGTCAACATTCCAGACGGTTCAGGCTCGACGGCCAGGATGAGCGCGCAGACGCTCGCGGTGATTATCCAGCAGCAAACGGGCCTTGAGTCGTTGCTGCATTTCAGTTGCCGGGGCCGCAACGTACTCAGCATCCAGTCGGACCTGCTCGGCGCTTATGCGCTTGGACTCCGGAATATCTGGGCCGTCACCGGCGATCCGCCGCAATCCGTCAATTTCCCTTCGGCCACCGCCGTTTTTGACGTGGATGCCATCGGATTGGTCAACGTTCTCAGCAATCTCAATCGCGGACTGGATATGGGCGGCAACCCTCTGGGCGCGCAAACAGGCTTTCTGGTGGGTGTGGGGCTGAATCCCAATGCCTTGAATCCGGATGAAGAACTTCGCCGCTTTGAGTATAAGGTCAAAGGGGGAGCAAGCTTTGGCGTCATCCGGCCGGTGTTTGACGTGGCCCACCTGGAGGCGTTTCTTCAGCGGGTCGCAAAACTGGACGCGCCGCAGATTCCGCTGCTGGCTGGGATTTATCCCCTGACAAGTTACCGGAGCGCGGAGTTCTTGAACAATGAGGTTCCAGGAATCTCGGTTCCGGCGGAAATTCTAATGAGAATGCGTCAGGTGGACTCCGGCGACCGGGCGCGCGCCGAAGGGCTCAAAATCGCTCAGGAAATTCTTCTGCAGGTTCGCGGTCTCGTGCAAGGCGCCCAAATTGTCGCGCCGTTCTCACGCTATGCCATGGCGGTGGAAGTTGCAGAGGCGCTGGGAAAACGTCCACAAGGAGCCGAGAAAACCAACGGGCAGGCTTCGTCGGTTCAAAAGGGAAACTCCGGCTGAAGGATCATTGCCCCAAAGGTCTCGAACTCGAAAATGTCCCAATCTCCGAAACCCGTTAAGGCTGAGCCGTTCGAAAAGAATCTTGAACGCTTGGATGCAATCGTGCGCCAGCTTGAAGATGCCGACCTTCCTCTTGAAAAGGCTTTGCACCTTTACGAAGACGGCATGAAGATCTCGGAGATTTGCCAGCGGCAATTACAGGAAGCAGAAGGCCGGGTCCAAATCCTGGTGAAGAAGTCCGGAGGGAAAGTTGTGGCGGAACCTTTCGAACCTGAAGAAAAGGAGTCAGAAATCTCTTGAGCGCTCCGGTTACCCTGACCCGATATCTCGACGAACAGCGCCAACGCGTTGACCAGGAACTCGAACGAATGCTTCCTCCTGCGGAAACATTCCCTCCGTCGATTCATCAGGCCATGCGCCACTCGGTGTTTGCCGGCGGCAAGCGCCTGCGTCCCATTCTGTGCGTTGAGGCAGGCCGACTGCTGGGCGGGCAGGAAGAGGGATTGCTGCGGGTTGGCTCAGCGCTGGAGCTGGTCCACACGTATTCGCTGATTCATGACGACCTGCCGGCGCTTGACAACGATGACTTGCGGAGAGGCAAGCCGACGTGCCATCGTGCTTTCGGCGAGGCCACGGCAATCCTGGCCGGCGATGCGCTGCTTACCCTTGCCTTTGAAGTCATCGCCGAGCCCGGTATTTGTTCGGCCGAGCGCCAATTGCGGCTGATTCACGAGCTGGCGCACGCCATCGGGACGCGTCACGGAATGGTAGCCGGCCAAGTCATGGACATGGAAGCAACCCATCAAACCGTGAATACCCAGGTCCTTGAGTTTATCCATTCCTCAAAGACGGGCGCGTTTCTGTGCGCTGCGGTCCGTTGCGGCGGAATTTTTGCCAATGCTCAGGAAGCAGACCTTGCGCGTCTTAGCATCTACGGCCAGAAAATCGGACTGGCGTTTCAAATCGCCGATGACTTGCTTGACGTCCTCGGTTCAAGTGCCACGCTCGGGAAAACCGCCGGCAAAGATGACCACTTGAGCAAGGCGACTTACCCGGCGATCCATGGAATCGAAGAGTCGCGGCGAATTGCTTCCCGCCTGATCGAGGAAGCCTGTGAAAGCCTGGAACCCTACGGGGAGCGAGCCGGAAGGCTGCGAGAGATTGCCTATTTTTTTATCGAGAGGGCTGCGTGATGGAATATAAGTATCTCTCAAAACTCGATTCACCAGCGGACCTGAAAAAAGTGCCTCGCGAAGAGTTGCCCAAGGTCGCAGAGGAACTCCGCAACTACCTGATTTCCGTGGTATCCAAAGTGGGCGGCCACCTGGCTTCCAGCCTCGGCGCAGTGGAATTGACGCTCGCCTTACATTACTTTTTTGATACGCCCAAGGACAAGATTGTCTGGGATGTGGGGCACCAGGCCTACGGCCATAAAGTTCTCACCGGGCGCCGGGACCGCTTGCCCACCGTTCGTCAGTACGGAGGAATTTCCGGCTTTCCGGTGCGGGACGAAAGTCCCTATGACACTTTCAACGTTGCGCACGCCGGCACGGCCATCTCCGGAGCGCTTGGCATGGCCGTGGCGCGAGACTTGAAAGGCGAAGATTTCCAGGTAATCGCGGTGGTAGGTGATGCCGGGCTCACAGCCGGCCTTGAACTCGAGGGAATCAATAACCTCGGTACGCTTCAGAAAAAGCTCCTGGTCGTTTTGAATGACAATGAAATGTCCATTTCACCGAACGTAGGAGCAATCGCCGGCTATTTAAACAGAGTCGTCCATGGCCAGGCCTACCATCGAATTACGCAAGAAGCTGAAAAGATGATCTTAACGGTACCGCATCTTGGCCCGCGGCTGCTGAAGCTCTCGAAGGACCTGGTCGAATCCGCAAAGACGGCATTGATTCCGGGTCTGGTTTTTGAAGAGCTGGGGTTTGATTACGTGGGACCGGTAAACGGCCATAGCATCGATGAACTTCTGGATGCTTTTGCAAAAGTGAAGGACAATGCCAAACCCACTCTCTTGCATGTCGTCACCCAAAAGGGCAAGGGTTATCCCCATGCGGAAAAGCTGCCCGTAAAGTTCCACGGCGTAACCCAGTTTGACGTCGCAACGGGAGCTTTTCGGAAAGCCCCGGCCACGGCGCCCAGCTACACTTCGATTTTCGGCAAGACGGTGTGCGATCTGGCAGAGAAGGACCTGCGGGTTGTGGCGATCACGGCTGCGATGTCCGAAGGAACGGGATTGGTGGACTTCTCCAAACGTTTCCCGGAGCGTTTTTTTGACGTGGGAATCGCCGAGCAGCACGCGGTGACGTTTGCCTGCGGCCTGGCCTGTGAAGGGATGCGTCCGGTCGTGGCCATCTATTCCACGTTTCTCCAGCGCGCCTACGACCAGGTGATGCACGACGCTTGCCTGATGCGGCTTCCGGTCGTTTTGGCTCTTGACCGGGCAGGCATCGTGGGCGCCGACGGCCCCACCCACCATGGCCTCTACGATCTCGCCTACCTCTCACCTCTTCCCGGCATGGTGATTATGGCGCCCAAGGACGAAAACGAGCTCCGCCACATGCTGGCAACGGCTGTCAATCTGAACGGACCCTCTGCGGTGCGCTATCCTCGCGGCAACGGCTTCGGTGTCGCCCTCGACCCGAAGTTAAAGCAGTTGGAAATCGGCAAGAGTGAAATCCTTCGCGAAGGAAGCGACATTGCGATCCTGGCGCTGGGCAGCATGGTCTATCCCGCCCTTGAGGCCGCCGAACGGCTGGACTCGATCGGCATTCACGCAACGGTGATTAACGCCCGATTCGCAAAACCTCTCGACGAAGAACTGATCTGCTGCCTGGCGGCGGAAAAACAATTTCTGGTGACGGTGGAAGAAGGAACGGAGCGAGGCGGGTTCGGTTCCGCGGCTGCCACGCTCCTGCACGACCGGCGAATCCCCGCGAGCCTGGTGCGGATTGCGGTTCCAGACCGGATCATTCCCCACGGCGCGCCGAACCTTTTGCATGCCAAATACGGTTTGGACGCCGACGGAATTGTGGAAAGGATTC
>JAJYHU010000099.1 GCA_021784615.1 Acidobacteriota bacterium
GTCAAGTTCATCGTTAACGGTGGCTTCTTTCTCAATGTAGACGTCGCCGGAAGGAATGTAGGCTTCGGGTTGGTAGTAATCGTAGTAACTGACGAAATATTCCACGGCATTCTGCGGGAAAAAATTGCGAAATTCGTGATAGAGCTGCGCGGCAAGAGTCTTGTTGTGCGCCAAGACCAGCGCCGGACGCTGAATCGTCTCAATCACCTTAGCCACGGTAAAAGTTTTCCCGGAGCCGGTTACGCCCAACAGCACCTGGTGCTGTTTGCCGTCAGCGGCGCCGCCCGCCAGTTGCTCGATGGCCGTTTTCTGGTCGCCTCGCGGTGAATAGTCGGAAACAAGCTTGAAGTCCATGGCTCCTTGTAGACGGCTGCCCACCAATACGCAGATACCCTATTATAGCCTCACAGGCCGGCAAAAAATTGGCGGCGGCCCGTGATTCCAGCCGGGGGAAAGTGCCTGCCCCCAGGAGCCTGCGTGGGACCTCTCGCTCGACCAAAGCGCGCAGGCACCGCGCAGGCAATACAAGCGCGGTGCTTGACGGGCATTTGCCGCCCGTCTTAAGATGGTGGATTGGTCTAACCTCGCGAAACTTCCCTGAGGGACACAGGGAGCATGATTAAGCAAATTACAGTTCGAGGGGCGCGTCAGCACAACCTTCGCAACATTGACGTGGCTTTCCCTCGAAACACGTTCACCGTCGTAACCGGGTTGAGTGGCTCAGGAAAATCCAGCCTGGCCTTTGACATCATTTATGCCGAAGGGCAGCGCCGCTACGTCCAGACTCTTTCCGCATACGCGCGGCAATTTCTCGACCAGTTGCAGCGGCCCGACGTCGACTCCGTCGAAGGCCTCAGCCCCGCCATTGCGATCGAACAAAAAACCACCAGCCGCAGCCCCCGCTCTACAGTGGGCACAATTACGGAAATCTACGACTACCTTCGTTTGCTTTACGCCACCGTCGGGATGCCGCACTGCCATCAATGCGGCCGGGCAATCACGCGCCAGACCACGGAGCAAATCGTTTCTTCGGTTATGGAACTCGCAGAGAGTTCGGCTCAAGAAAACATCGGCCAGCGAATTATGGTTCTTGCGCCGATCGTGCGGGGGCGGAAAGGCGAATTCAGAAAGCTCTTTGAGCAGTTGAGCCAGGAAGGGTTTGTGCGCGTCCGCGTTGACAAGCAATTGCGGCAACTCGACGAAGAAATCCAGCTCGACCGAAGGCGCAATCACACCATCGAGGTTCTGGTTGACCGGCTGTTGCTGAAACCGGGCATTGAAAAAAGACTCGCTGCCTCCATTGAAACCGCCATGAAATTGGCCAAGGGGATCGCGCAGGTCGCTGTCGTGGACGGCACTGAACAACTCTACTCCCAGGAATGGGCGTGCGTGAATTGCGGCATCAGTATTCCGGCGCTTGAGCCGCGGTCTTTTTCTTTCAATAGCCCTTACGGCGCCTGCGAGACCTGCCATGGACTCGGCAGCCGCTTCTCATTCGATCCCGCAAAGGTTGTGGTGGACTGGTCGCGTCCCTTGCTGGCAGGAGGATTGGGGCCCGGCGCCGGGTCATCGTTCCTGCAACGGAACTTGGCCCGGGCCGCAGAGCAATTTGACTTTGACTTAAAGACTCCTTTTGAAAAGTTTCCGGCCAGGATTCAAAACCTTCTTCTGTACGGCAAAGTTCCGGGCCGTTCCCGGGCCCGCACAAGTTTCCCGGGAATTATTCCCCTGCTCGACCGTTGGTACAAAGAAACAAATTCTGAAAATTACCGCGAATGGTTCGGGCAGTATATGTCTGCACAACCATGCCCGGACTGCCAGGGCAAGCGGCTGCGGCCGGAAAGCCTGGCGGTCACCGTCGCAGGCCTCTCGATTGCTGATTTTACAGCTGAGCCGGTCAGCCAGGCGCAAACCACCGTCGACAAGATCAAACTGAACGCGCGCGAGGAACTGCTGGCCAGGCGCATCTTGAACGAGGTTTCCGCCCGACTGGAATTCCTGAACAGGGTGGGCCTCGGTTACTTGAGCCTGGACCGTTCCGCCGCGACGCTCTCAAATGGCGAGAGCCAGCGCATCCGCCTGGCCACCCAGATCGGCTCAAAACTCCGGGGCGTGCTCTATGTTCTTGATGAGCCGAGCATCGGGCTGCACCCCAGGGATAACCAACGTCTGCTCCAAACCCTGGAACGCCTGCGCGACATGGGTAATACCGTCCTGGTGGTTGAACACGACGAGGAGACCATCCGCCGCGCCGACTACGTGATTGACCTTGGCCCGGGCGCCGGCAAGCAGGGTGGACAACTTGTAGGCTGCGGCACGCCGGAACAACTGGCCGCTTGCGAAAATTCCCTGACCGGCCAGTATCTCTCCGGTCGTCGGCAAATTCACGTTCCGGACGTCCGGCGCGCTCCCAATGGCAAGGTCCTGTCCGTTCTCGGGGCGCGCGAGAACAATCTCAAGAATATTGACGTCAATTTTCCGCTAGGTTTGCTTGTGGTGGTGACGGGCGTTTCCGGCTCGGGAAAGTCAACGCTGGTAAGTAATATCCTTTACCGCGCGCTGGCCAAAGAACTTTACCGGGCCATCGAGGAGCCCGGCGCGCATCGCGCTCTGGTAGGCGCGGACAAAATCGATAAGGTCGTTGTGATTGACCAGTCTCCCATCGGCCGCACACCGCGCTCAAATCCCGCAACCTACACGGGTGTCTTTACGCCGATCCGCGAGATTTTCGCCTTATTGCCGGAATCCCGGCAGCGGGGCTATCGGGCTGGGCGCTTCAGCTTCAACGTCAAGGGAGGTCGTTGCGAAGCCTGCCAGGGCGAGGGCATGCGGCGCATCGAGATGAATTTTCTTCCGGACGTGTTCGTCACGTGCGAAGTCTGCAACGGACGCCGGTACAACACGGAAACGCTGGCTGTAAAATACAAGGGCTGCTCCATTGCCGACCTGCTCGACTCCACGGTGAAGGATGCGCTCCCTGTTTTGGAGAACATTCCTCAAGTCCGGCAAAAGCTTCAAACGCTCGCGGACGTCGGCCTCGGCTATATCCACCTCGGACAGCCCGCGACCACGCTTTCGGGAGGCGAAGCCCAGCGCATCAAGCTTGCACGGGAACTCAGCCGGCGACAAACCGGCCGCACGCTATACCTTCTTGATGAGCCCACAACGGGATTGCACTTCGATGACGTCAAGCAACTTCTCCTGGTTCTCCATCGCTTGACAGACTTGGGAAACACCGTCATCATCATCGAGCACAATCTGGACGTGATTAAGCAAGCCGACTGGATCATTGATCTTGGGCCGGAAGGCGGAGAGTCCGGAGGACGCATCGTGGCTGAAGGAACTCCCGAAGAGGTCGCCTGCGTTAAAAGATCATTCACGGGCCAAGCGTTAACGGCAGTTCTGCCGCAAGGTTTTCCAACGTCGAATGCTTCGCCGTAGATCTCCCGTTACGCATGGCGCGCCTCAAGACATGCAACTAACTAAGAGCCAAAACATCTTGACGGGCGCGACTTCATCGTTCTCGTTTGCTGAAATTGCAGCTAAAAGCTAGGAAGGCCCATGATTTTTGAACAGGATCCGGAAAGCGAAATCATCGCACAAACCCCAACGGAGTCCCAGCCTACGTTTGAGGCCAACCCACGCCCGCCCCGGGAACCCTGGCGGCTTCGCGACCTGCTCATTTTCATCCTCTTCATTCCTGTCGCTCTGGTAATTTCTAATATAGCGGTCGCGGTTGGTTATGCAGTCCTAGCTCCCATTGTCGGCTGGACGACTCCTCTGTTGAAACTCCAAACAAATGCGATTTTCTTACTGACGCTTCAGTTTGTCTTTTATATCCTTCTATTCGCTTATATCTATTTCCTTGTGGCCATATTTTACGGCAAGCCTTTTTGGGCGGGGCTGAAGTGGCAAATGCTCTCAGGCCATAACACGCTCCGTTTTCTTCTTGGAGGAATCCTTCTTTCGCTGGTCATCATGATCATTCCGCCTTTCTTACCGGAAGCAAAAGGGTTCCCGCTGGAGAAGCTGTTTAACTCTCCCGCCTCAGCGTATGCCGTTGCGGCGTTCGCAGTTCTGATTGCGCCTTTCATGGAAGAACTTTTGTTTCGCGGGCTGCTGTTTGCCTTTTTTGAAAAGCATGGCGGACTCACTTTCGCTGTCGTTTCCACTGCTCTGCTTTTCGCGGGCCTCCACATTCCTGAATACTGGGGCGCCTGGGACCACGTCGTGATGATTCTGATTGTCGGGATTGTCTTTTCATTGGTGCGAGGCGCAACCCGGTCCGTAACGCCAAGCTATATTCTGCACCTGGCCTACAACGGCACCTTAATGCTGCTTCTCTATCTCCAGACGCAACACTTCCATAAGTTTCCCGGCGTTCCGCACTTTTGACGCGTCGGACCGCCCATCCGGCGGATTGAACCGCTGAGCTTCCCACAGCGAAACTGCACCTCTTTCTGCGCTTATGGACAAGATCATCGCTTCAGATATGGCGTTGGCAATCATGCCGACTGGGCGGGATCAACCACTTTGTTTTTGCGTCATGCGTCACGGTGTTGCTTGACGTCGATTCTGAGGCGCTTGATTTTCTGATTCAGGGTAGATAGGGGAATCTTGAACCGGTCTGCAGCTTCCGTCTGGCTCCAATTGGAGCGAGCCAGCATATCCAGGATGGTCTTGCGCTCAAACTCTCCCACAAGATCGAACAACGACCGCCCTTCAATCTCCTGCGCCGAATAATTTGCCATGCCGTGCCGATGATTTTCAAACACCTGCTCCGGCAAAGCGTCGGGTCCAATCGAAGGCCCGGAAGAAAGAATCACAGCCCGTTCAACCGCGTTTTCCAGTTCTCGCACGTTTCCGGGCCAATCATGATCCATCAGCAGCTTCATGGCCTCCGGAGAAAAACTTGACCGCTCACGGCCGTTTTCAGCACAGTACTTGGTTAAGAAATGCTCAGCCAGAACAGGAATATCTTCGATACGATCCCGAAGCGGAGGGACAGCAATGCTGATCACGTTTAGACGATAGTAAAGGTCTTCCCGAAACGTATTCGCTTGAACCATCTTCATCAGGTCAGCGTTGGTGGCCGCCAGAATACGGACATCCACTTTAATAGTTTCCGTGCCGCCCAATCGCATGAACTCGCGCTCCTGGATCACGCGAAGCAGCTTCGCCTGCGTTTCAACGCCCACTGTTCCGATCTCATCAAAAAAGATGGTTCCCTGATCGGCAACTTCAAAGAGTCCCCGTTTGGTGGCAATGGCTGAAGTAAAAGCGCCTTTCAGATGTCCAAAAAGCGTGCTTTCAAGCAGGTCCACCGGCATCGCTCCGGTGTTCACGGGAACAAAAGGTTTATCGGCGCGGGGGCTGGTCGCATGGATCGTCTTGGCCACCAATTCTTTTCCCGTCCCGCTTTCGCCCGTGATCAGCACCGTAGCGCGGCTTGGCGCCACCTGGGTAATCAAATCGAACACCTTCTGCATGCGTTCGCTCTTGCCGATAATGTTGGGCAATCCGAACCGCTTCAGAGCACGCCGGAGTAAGACGTTTTCCACCTGGAGCCGCGACCGGTCAAGCAGATTCCGGATTTCCAGAAGCAACTTGTCGTTGTCCCAAGGTTTTGTGATATAGCTTTCCGCCCCTTCTCTAGAAGCCTGAAAGGCAACCTGGCTGGAATCGTAAGCGGTGATCATGATGACCGCAGTCTCCGGCGAGTCTCTCTTAATCGCCTGCAACACCTCAAGCCCATTTGAGTCCGGTAAATTGACATCCAGCAGAACAAGGTCAAAAGGCTCGCGACCGAGCTTTTGCAGCCCTTCTTCCGCGGTCAGCGCCCGCGCGGCCTGATAACCTTCTGTCTTTAAGAGTTCCTCAAGGCTTTCGACGATCTCCTTCTCATCGTCGACGATAAGAATGGATCCTTTCCTAGAGGACATTGACAGGTTTCCTGACAGCGGGGAATTCAAGACGGAACGATGTACCGTGCCCCAAACGGCTCTCAACGTGAATTTCTCCGGAGTGCTCGCGGATAATGCCGTAACTTACCGCCAAGCCAAGTCCGGTGCCGCGGCTGGTCGTTTTCGTCGTGAAAAAGGGGTCAAATATCTTGCGGAGATGGTCTGGGGAAATGCCAACGCCGTCATCAGAGATCTCGACGTAAACGGTGTTATCAACCAATTCGGTTGAAACCGACAGGTCACCACCGTACGGCATAGCGTCGCGGGCATTCATGATGAGGTTCATGAGGACTTGCTGTAACTTTCCTGCGTTTCCATAGATCGGAGCAAGATCCCGCTCCAAATGGAGACTGACCTTAACCTTTGTACTGCGCAGAACGGGCTCAACCAGAGCCAGGGTTTCCTGGACAAGCTTGTTCAGCTCAATCTCGCCGTGCTCACTGCCGCTGACTCGCGAGAACTTGAGCAAATTATTGATGATTTCTGAGGCCCGAAATCCCTGTTTGACAACTCGTTCGAGCACCCGCACCTGCGGATCATCCGGATGCAACTGCCTCAACAACAGTTGGAGTTGGGACGTAATAACGGCCAATGGAGTGTTGACTTCATGCGCCACCCCGGCTGCCAAAACTCCGATCGAAGAAAGCTTCTCAGCCTGGATCAGTTGGTCTTCCAGGTTCACTCGCTCGGTCAAATCATTCAAAATCAGCAAGCGCCCGATAACCAACTCGTCCTTCCCGAGCAATGGCACGGTGGAAAGATTTACGATCAGAGGTCGTCCGGCCGCATCACGCAAGCGGAACTTATAAAGGCTCAGAGATCGGTACGGCTCCGAAGCAGAGGGTAACCGGGAAAGCAGATCTGGAGGAAACAGTTCGCTCAGAGACTTCCCTATCGCATCGCTGCTCAAAATTCCGTAGAGCCTCTCCATCGAAGCATTCCAGGATTCCACGCGCTGCTCAAGATTCCAGGCGATGATTCCCGCGTCGATAGATTCAATGATGTTTTCGTTGAAATCCTTCAAGGTCTGGTATTCCAGGGCCTTGCGCTCCAGCGAACCGTACAAGCGGGCGCTTTCAATGGCAATTGCGATATATCCTGAAATGGTCCGCAGCAGATCGACATCATCACTCGAAAGGAAATCGTCCTCGTTGGTCTTTCCAAGTCCCAGATAGCCAAGCGTGTTGCCTTTAACCTTCAGAGGAAGGTAATAGTGCAGGCCTAGGCGTTCAATGGACGACTGCACCTGCGGTGGAAAATCCAGGCGTGGCTTGAGGGTTTCAAAAAACAGATACCCTTCCTTCATTTCACTCTGCTCACCACTCAAAAACGTCAGGTCGAGGG
>JAJYHU010000269.1 GCA_021784615.1 Acidobacteriota bacterium
CTGATCGAAAGGGAAATCTGGTGACGAACCTGAAATCATCCGACTTTCACGTGTTCGAGGACGGGGTGAAACAACCGCTCACCTCTTTCAGTCTTGAAAGCGTTCATAACCTGGCAACGGCCCAGGCTTCTTCCGAAGGCCCGGCCACAATCGATTTGGGCAAGCTTCCTCCCGGCCGGCCAACCGTCCGCGCCACTGAAAATCACCGGCTGATCGTTTTGTTCTTCGATCTTACCTCCATGCCCGTTGCCGACGCGATGCGCTCCCTAAGCGCCGCCGGACAATTTGCAAAGAACCAGATGACCGCCGCGGATTTGGTGGCTGTGGTCACCTATTCGACAAGACTGCAAGTTGTGCAGGACTTCACCAACAGCCGGACGGCGGTTGAAAAAGCTCTGCATTCCATCCGGACCGGCGAATCCGCTGAACTCAGCCAGCCGGGCGCGGAGGGCGAGGCGGGAACCACCAACAGCTTGGGGCGAACGGTGGTCAACCAAAACGTCGGAAACGCGTTTACGCCGGACGAAACCGAATTCAATATATTCAATAGCGATGAAAAACTCGCTGCCCTGCAATCCCTCGCCGAAATGCTCCAGCATTTGCCGGGCCGCAAGTCGGTAATCCATTTCTCCAGCGGGATGGAGCGCACCGGACTTGAGAATCAGGCGCAACTGCGCGCCACCGAAAGCGCCTCCAACCGCGCGGATGTCTCCATCTACACCATGGACACGCGCGGCTTGGTGGCCCTGCCGCCCGGCGGAGACGCCAGCATGGCGGCTCCGTCCGGAACGGCAATTTACACCAATCAGGCCGTGGCGTCGAATGTTACAAAACTGCACGGAGGGCGCGAAACGCTGGCGGCCCTCTCAGGCGATACGGGCGGACGCACTTTTTATGATATGAATAACTTTGCTCCAGCCTTCCGCCAAGTGCAGGACGACAGCTCCGTTTACTATCTGTTGGCCTACTCGCCTTCAAACACCACGGCCAACGGACGGTTCCGGCGAATCCGTGTGGAGGTCGACCGGCCCGGTTTGAAAGTTGAAGCGCGCCCCGGTTATTTCGCGCCCAAAAGCTACCGGCAGTTCAGCCGGGAAGATCGGAATCTGCAACTGCGGCAGGCGCTCGACCAGGACGCTCCCTTTCTGGATCTTCCCATGGCCGTTCAGTATTCTTATTTTCTTGAAGACGCCCGTCATTACACGGTCATCCTGGCCGCCAAGATACCCGGCTCTGCTCTCGCGTCCCTCGGCAAAAAACATCGCCATCAGGCGGAGTTCGACTTTGTCTGGCGCGCCAGGGATAAGAATGGGCGCACGGCAGGATTCTTGCGCGATACTTTGCGCATGAAGGCCGGCAACCGGGAATACGAGCAAATCTTGAAGGGCAATGTTCTGTATCAAGGCCGCCTTACCCTGCCGCCGGGAACTTATGACCTTAAAGTGGTCGCCCGTGAAAACGGCAGCGGCAAGATGGGCTCATTCGAATCATCCTTGAATCTTCCGGCGTTCGAACCCGGCAACCTAAACCTCGGCTCGGTGGTTATTTCGAACCAGGCCGCGACGGCCGGGAAGAAACATCAGGAGGCCCGCCAACACGGCAGGCGCGCGCGTTCCATTCTAACGGTCGGCCGCAAGAACCTGCTTCCCAGCGTCACAAACGTTTTTCGGCGGGACCAGGCCCTTTACGTTTATTGCGAGTCGTATGGTCCCGGCACGGACCCTCCAGCCGCCGCTCCGAAGGCTCAACCGCCGTCATTTGAGCTCATGTTCTTTCGCCGCGGTGTTATGGTTTCTGAGGCGGGTCCGTTTCCGGGCAGCGTTTTGGGAAACCAGGCCGGCTGGAACCGCTATTTTGCTGACGTTCCTCTGCGGGATTTTCCCGCCGGCCGTTATCGGTTGCAGGTTAACGTGATGGACCCGTCGGCTAATGCGGCGGCGTTTGCTGAAGTTCCTTTTGTCATCATGCCCTCCCGGACGCCGGCAAGCGCAAAGGAGAAATAGAGTGGCTCAGACGTTCATGCAAAATACGCTTGTAACCGGTTGCGCGGGCTTTATCGGGTTTCACCTTTCCATGCGCCTGCTTAAAGAGGGCCGGCAAGTGATTGGGTTGGACAACCTCAACGAGTACTACGACCCGGCCTTGAAGATGGCTCGCCTGTCACAACTGACGACGCAACCCGGGTTCCGGTTTCTCAAGCTCGATCTCACTTCCGGCAAGGAAATCGAGCGGCTTTTCCTCGATCACGCCTTTGATTGCGTGATCCACCTGGCCGCCCAGGCCGGAGTGCGGTACTCGCTAACGCATCCGCACGCCTACGTGCAGTCCAACCTGGTCGGGTTCGCCAATCTTTTGGAAGGTTGCCGCCACGGAAGCGTAAAACACCTGGTCTTCGCCTCCTCCAGTTCCGTCTACGGCTCAAACAGTCAGATGCCGTTCTCGACTCGCCAAAATGTGGACCATCCTGTCAGCCTCTACGCTGCCACGAAAAAGGCCAATGAACTGATGGCTCACGCTTACTCGCACCTCTATCGGATTCCCGCGACCGGCCTTCGCTTTTTCACGGTGTACGGGCCATGGGGACGTCCGGACATGGCCCTGTTTCTGTTTACCAAAGCCATCCTGGAAAACCGGGAAATCGAAGTTTTCAATTACGGCAAGATGCAGCGCGACTTCACTTACGTTGATGATGTTGTGGAAGGCGTCGTCCGCGTGATGGAGAAAATTCCGCAGCCCGACCCCAACTGGGACAGCGGCCATCCCGACGCCGACACCAGCAATGCCCCCTACCGAATCTACAACATCGGAAACAATCGTCCCGTGGAGCTGATAACCCTGATTGAAGCGCTCGAAGCCAAGCTCGGGAAAAAGGCCCACAAACTTCTGCTCCCTTTGCAGCCGGGCGACGTACCCGCCACGTTTGCCGACGTGTATGACCTGGTTCGCGACTTCGACTTTAAGCCTCAAACCTCCATCGAGGAAGGCGTTGCCCGGTTCGTCGAATGGTATCGCGGCTACTATCGGGTTTAAGCGCCATGAATCCATTGCAGCGAATGGCGCTGATCGCCTTTTCCGCCCGCCGCGCCTTCTCGATCGGCGGCAGAATCATATCCTGAAAGCCGAAACCTCACGCTGAAGTTCATGCGCAAATTCCGAGCTGATCGTCCGGCCAAGTGATGTAAACTCTCTCCCTGACGGTGATGCGGAATATCGGGCGGGCCATAAAAAGCCGCGGAATGTTGCGCCCGCCGCCGCTCCAAAACATTCCCAGGAGGAAAAACTCTTGATCGCCTTCCTGACCGCATGTAAACGTGGGTCGGTTGTCCTGTGCCTCTTTCTTCTCAGCTCCGGCGTTCCCTCGCTCCGCGCCCGGCCGGCCGGGGCGGCGCTGGCAGTGATTCCGCAACCCGCCAAGGTTGAACTCCGGCCCGGTGCGTTTAGATTCTCCCCAAAGACGCGCATTTATCTGGAAACCGGCAATCGCCGCGCCCGCTGGGTGGCCGAAGATCTCTCGAAGTTGTTGTCCGGGCTGATGGGGCGGGCTGTCCCCGTCATCAGCGCGAAACCTTCTGCACCGGAACGCCAAGCCATTGTCTTCTCGCTCAAAGCGCCTGCGGCGCTCGGTCCCGACGGCTACCGGATGGCCGTTTCGCGCGGCGCCATTCGCATTTCCGCGCCCAAAGCCGCAGGACTGTTCTATGCGCTTCAAACCCTGCGCCAGATGCTCCCGCCGGCGCCCGGCGCGCCTGTAAAAGCGCCGTTGCGGGTCCAGTGCGTCCGCATCCAGGATAGGCCGCGCTTTCGGTGGCGGGGCCTGATGCTGGATTGCAGCCGCACCTTTCTCAGCATGGAATATCTTCGGCACAGCGTCGATCTGATGGCGCTCTACAAGCTGAACGTTCTGCATCTTCACTTGACTGACGACCAGGGCTGGAGGCTGGCCATCCGGCAGTACCCGAAATTGACAACCGTGGGAGCGCACTACGCGGAGCGCTTCGGCGGCGCCGGAGGCTTTTACACGCAACAGCAGATGCGCGAGCTCATTGCCTACGCCAAAAAGCGAAACATTACCGTCGTGCCGGAGATCGAGATGCCGGGCCACTCAGGCGAGGTATTGGCCGCCTATCCTGAACTGGCCTGTCCGCTTCCAGGGGAAAACCGGACCTTTGAAGTGACTCCCTTTTGGCAACGACCTGCGCACTTTTCCGAGCCCCTGTGCGTTTGCAACGACCAGGTCTTCGAGATGTACCGGAACATCCTTTCCTCCGTCATCAACCTGTTCCCGTCCGAGTTCATCCACGTGGGAGGGGATGAAGTGCCCAAGCAAGCGTGGAATGAATCGTCCCTTTGCCAGGCGCGCATGAAAGCCGAAGGACTGAAGAATGCCGATGAACTTCAGAGCCATTTCATGAAGCGAATCGAGAAGGTGATTGCCGCGAAGGGCCGCCGGATGATCGGCTGGGATGAAATTTTGGAAGGCGGTTTGGCGCCCGGCGCGGCAGTGGAATCCTGGCGGGGCGCCAAAGGCGGCCTGGCTGCCGCGCAACTCGGGCATGACGTGGTGATGGCGCCCAACCCTTACACCTATTTCGATTTCACCTACCACTCGACGCCCATCGAGAAGGTCTACTCCTACGACCCGGCCGAGGGATTTACCCCGGCAATGGCCAAGCACATTCTGGGCGTCGAGGGCTGCATGTGGACGCACATCGCCGTGACTGATAAGGCCATCGATTACCAGATCTATCCGCGGCTGCTGGCGCTCGCTGAGGTCGGCTGGTCGCCCGAACGGGACCGGAACTGGCCGGGCTTTGACGCCCGGATGCTGCGCCAATTCTCCCGCCTCCGAAGCCTCGGCGTTACCTACCACGACCCGCGCGCGACGGGCGCAGAAGTTGGCGCCTGGAGTGAATCTGATCTCTCGGGGGACGCGCCGCGCGTCTTCAACTGGGACGCCACTTCTCTAATTGGCAACGCTCCTGAGGCGCAAGTGCAGGTGCGTTTGGAAAGCGGTAACGGCCCCGTCTACGTGCGCTCGTTTGAGCTTCTTAAAGATGGCAAGGAGGCCGGCGAAGCCGTGTTTGCCGGGCCTCTTAATAAGCGGAACGATGTTGAGGTCAGTTGGCTTTCACCGGGCGCCCGTCATCCCGGCTGCCGCTACACTCTGCGGGTTACTTTGCAGGGCTCCATGAAAGGCTCTTCCGCCGGCAGCGTGTGGATTATGAAACCGCCGCACTCGCCTGCGGAAGCTGCCCGCCCCTGACTCCATCGTCGCCCGCGGCAGTTTGGGACTTTCACAGGCTTAATTCCAGCGTCGTCGCCGGCGACCCGGTTGCCTGGTTTCACTCGCCGACGCGCGTCTAACAACCCGCGCTTCTCAATGTGATCGTGATCTCTGCGCTCCTCAACCTTATCCATTGCCGCGCATTGGCCGCGCAAAAGCCTTTACCTTGCGGCCGAGTTCGCCAGATTGATCCGAACAACTTCAAAGCCCGCACGGGGCAAATCCACCCGCCACTCGATATCTCCCGCGGCGCTTCGGGTGGCGCGAACAGGCTGGCCGGTCTGGGCGTTCTTCACGCTGAATGATTCTTTCGCGCCCAGCCCCACTGCGGCGGGATCAAGATGGATCATCCCGGAATAAGCCTGTTCCCCGTTGCAGTTGGCCAGGGAGAGCCATACCGATGATCCGCGAACCACCGGCGTCACCTCTAACCGGTCGTACGCGGGATCAAGCTTTACGTAGGGGCGAAGATAAGGATCCGCTTGCTCAAGGGTTTTGAGGACCGGGTGCTTTTCAGCATAGATTCTGAGCGCCGGCAAGGTTGCGATTTCGTTTCCCAGGTCAACGACTGCTCGGAACTGTTGCAGGCTGACAACACCGTGCTCGACCTGCTGGTCGGTAATCAAATGCGGCAGCACGTGGTAATGCCGCCAAAAGGTTGTCAATTCCTGGTTCAAGTCCGCAAAGGCGTCGAGGTCGTGACTCAAGGCAATTTTGAGTGTCGGGACCAACACCGCTACGGGCTGCTCAGGCGACCGTCCCCGGATAAACTCAGCCAGTGTCGCATGCCATTGCTGGTAAGCCTTCCATGCCTCGACCCATCCCGGTCTTTGGGGCGGAGGCGGATAGATAAAAAAGCTCTCTCCCACTTCAAACGGGGCGCCGAGCCCGATGTGTCCTAACCACTGGGGGATTTCCGCGCGCAGATCCTTTCTGGAGGGCGTCCACTCCTGCAAGAGCGGGACCCGATAGGCCCTTGCCATGCTGCCAAACAGAACCGCGTTTCCACTGGCGTCCACGTCATCCAGCACAACGGTAGCGTGGTACCGTTTGGCGAGCCGAAAGAAAGTGTCCGGATCATTGCCAAGCACCGCCGGGCCTCCACGCCCGCCAATCCCTCCGCCCCAGTAGTAAAACATCGGGGCATTCGTGTGTTCACGGACCAGGCGTGAAAGTTCGTTATATGCCTGCTCGACGCTGTAATATCGGAACCTCTGGTAGACAGGGAATAAACGCTGGCCCGGCCTTGCGACGGGAACATCTCTCCAGGTCTTGTAAGACGTGCGCCAGCGAGCGTTAAAGCTAGCCAGGGATGGATGAGTTTGAGGAAGCCATCGGTAGAAAGCTTTTATATCCGCAGGGGCGTAACCGGTCACTCCGCGGCTGCCCTTGGGTTCCGGTCCCCACATGGCATCAAGCCATCCGTAATTGGCATAAAGTCCGCCAAAGCCGGGATGGCCTTTGACGTGGTCGATGGTGCGGGCAACATAATTGAAGTACGCCTCTCGCGAGGACTTGTCCCACCAGGGAGGCTGCAAGGCCGTCAGGCCGTCACTCGTGACCTCGCGCGCCGAAAGCCACTTCGGAGGGTTTTTGCCTTGCTGTTCCGCCCAAACGCCTTCCCAAAAAATCAAATAAAGCTTAAGGCCGGAGCGGGCTGTCCCCGCCAGATATCGGTCCAGCAGCCGAAAATCGTATTGCCCTTTTTCGGGCTCGATATCTCCCCAATCCAGGTTAATTTCAACCCGGTTAGCCCCGCTGCGCTTGATGGCGGCAAAATCTGAAGCAGCCCAGGGAACGCCGTGAGGCTTTGTAAAATCGATTTGCGCTTGCCAAATGGGATGGCCGGGACTGGGAATCGCTGTCCCCTTTTGTGCGCGCATCCCCGGCGAACCCTGCGACCGCTCCCCTTACCACGACACCGCCGGGCACTCACGTCATCACCTACGAGCCCTTCAGTGCCGAGGGGGCCATCCGGCAAGGCCTGCACGTGACCAAAGTGGT
>JAJYHU010000288.1 GCA_021784615.1 Acidobacteriota bacterium
AGAAAAACTTTTTCCCACCGCCCGGGTCCGGACCACGGACTCCGGACCCCCAACCTGCTGCGCCGCTCGGTGGCCGCGAGCGCCGAAAGATCCTTCTCGGCGCCGCCAAGCAGGTAGGCCCGGCCATCTTCTTTTCGCTGGTCATCATTATTGTCTCGTTCCTTCCGGTATTTCTTCTGGAAGCGCAGGAAGGCCGCATGTTCCGCCCGCTCGCATGGACCAAGACTCTGGCCATCGGCTTCTCGTCGCTCCTCGCAATCACTCTGGTTCCCGTGCTGATGCTGGTCTTCATCCGCGGGCGGTTGAAGCCCGAATCGGCAAACCCCATCTCGCGATTCACCCGGGCCATTTACCTTCCCGTTCTGCGATGGTGCTTGCGCCACCGCGCCATCACGCTGATCGCCAACATTCTCTTCCTCGCCTTGACGATTCCGCTGGCGTTTCGCATTGGCAGCCAGTTCATGCCACCGTTCTACGAAGGCTCCGCCTTATACATGCCTACAGCCTACCCCGGCATTTCCATCACTCAGGCTTCCGATCTGTTGCAGGAACAGGATCGGATTATCAAGTCGTTTCCTGAAGTTGAGAGTGTTTTCGGAACCGTGGGCCGCTCCGACAGCGCCACCGACAATGCGCCACTCTCCATGTACGACACGACGATCATGCTGAAGCCGCGCGAGCAGTGGCCGCCCGGCATGACCTACGCCAAATTGATTCAGCAAATGGACGCAAAACTGCAATTCCCCGGCCTCACCAACACCTGGACGATGCCCATCCAAAACCGGCTCGATATGGAGCTGACCGGGATTAAGACGCCCGTCGGAATGAAGATTCAAGGCCCAAGCCTCCAGGGCATCCAGCAGATCGGCACCCAGGTGGAGAACATTCTGTCGGGCCTGCCGGGCGTACGCTCGATTTTCGCCGAACGGGTTTCGCAGGGTTTCTACGTCAATATCGATGTCCACCGCGCCGAAGCCGCGCGCTACGGCCTGACGGTCGCGGACGTGCAACGCGCCGTGACTTCCGGCATCGGTGGTGAAGATATCGCGACGAATATTCAAGGACGCGAGCGGTATCCGGTCAACGTCCGCTACAACCGCGACTTTCGGAACAATCTGGACGCTCTCGGACGCGTCCTCCTCGCGACACCCACCGGCGCTCAGATTCCCATCAATGAAGTCGCCACCATCTCTTTCTCCAAAGGTCCGGCCGAGATTCGCGATGAGGAAGCCGCGCTCACCGGCTACGTTTACTTCGACCTCTCGACCCGCGACTACGGCGGCTTTGTCTCCCGTGCGAACCAGCTTCTGCGCGAGAAGCTCCAGGCTCCGGCCGGCTACACCTATAAGTGGTCGGGCGAATACGAATTCGAGTTGCGCGCCAAGGAACGGCTGAAGCTGATTCTGCCCATCGTATTTCTCGTCATCTTCCTGCTGCTCTACATGGTCTTCCACTCGTTCACCGAGGCCACGGTGCTCATCCTCCCCACCTTCTACGCCATGACCGGCGGCCTGATTTTGCAATGGCTGCTCGGCTACGAGTTCAGCGTGGCGGTTTGGGTGGGCTATATCGCGCTGTTCGGCATTGCGATTGAGACCGGCGTGGTCATGGTCGTCTATCTGCACGAAGCGCTCGATAAGCGTCTGGCCGCCGGCGTCCCGCTCGCGCACAAGGATATCGAAGCCGCCACGATTGAAGGCGCGGTCATGCGCCTCCGCCCCAAGCTCATGACCGTCAGCGTGGTGCTGGCGAGCCTGGTGCCGATTCTGTGGGAAACCGGCGTCGGGTCGGATATCATGAAGCCCATCGCCGCGCCCGTCGTCGGCGGCATGGTGACGTCAACGATCCACGTGTTGATTCTGGTGCCGGTATTCTTCGCCATGATGAAAGAGCGTGCGCTCCGTCGGGGTACACTTCGAGCATCTGGAGAGACCAACGACGACCCTGAATAACCTTTTGCGCGGTCTCCAATCAAGGAGAATCCATGCCCGCGGTATTACGGCTAGGGTTAGTAACATCACTCGAGGAATGACAGTATGATAGAATTTTAAAAGAAGGAAAGATGGGGAAGAAACCAGTCCTCGCAATTGTCGCGGCCCTTATAGGCATTTCCGCCATTGCCGTAGGAGTTTACCGGTGGCAAGGCTCAAAGGGGGCCGAGCTTTGCCAGGTCTGCGGACGGGACATCCCCAAACAAACCGCCTTCCGCATGGAAACAACTCATGGAACCATTATGGCCTGTTGCCCGCGCTGCGCCATGCACCACATCGTCCACCACCCCGGGTTGGTGCGCCAGGCTTGGGCCACGGATTTGGACTCCGGCCACATGATACCGGCCGAATCCGCGTACTACGATGAAGGCGGCGACATCCAGTACTGCACGGTCCACAAATCTCCCGTCGAGCGCACGCCGATGGGAATCCAGATGCGCACGTATGACCGATGCCTGCCCACACTGGTGGCTTTTACCACGCAAAACGAGGCTGAAGCTTATCGCGAGAAGCACGGCGGCCGCGTGCTAACCTATGACGAAGCTCTTGAAGACGTCCGGCAGCAGCAATAACCCCGCCTCTTGCCTTGAGGTCAAGACCACACTTCCCAGCTTTCGACTACAGGTCGAGTTCGGAGTATCCAGTCCAGCAGTATAATGCAGGTTTGTGCCGCGCTCATAAGCCAGAGTCTATCACCATGGGCATTGCGAAATTCTGCTAAATTGGACGGTTATTTTCAATTTAAAAGGATCTGGTTTCGGAAAGCACTTACGGACTTTTCCGAAGCTGAGGTATGAAGATCTGCTTCCAGACCACCGTGCTGCGGCCGTCTGTGTCCACTGTGGACGCCCGCAATCGGTAGATTCCGGGCCGAGTCACTTTGAACTTTACCCGAACTTCTCCGCCTGTGGGCGTCGGTGTGACCGCCTTTGCCCAATTTTCCGGCGTTAGAAATTCGTGGTCTTGGGGCTTGGGGCCATAGAGCTCCCACGCCACCATCTCGTTGTAGACGACGCCGTCCGTCGCGGCGCCGTAAGTGTAGTAAACCGGCGCGGAGGTCTCGACCACCTTGGCCAGGGCCGAGATTTGGAGACCGCCTCCGCTGACTTTTTCCACAAGCGTGACTTTGAGTTCCGGGGGCGGACCGGGCGCGCGTGGTGGAACCCGCGGCCCATCGAGCACGCGGCTCTTCCCTTCTGAAATCACCTCCACCTTGCCGTCCTCGCGAACGCGCACAACCTCTCGATAACCGTCAAGGTTGATGCCAGGAAGATCCGAGAGCAGGTCAAAACTCTCGCCGAGTTTGAGGCAGCGTTCGATTTCCGTAAAGAAGTTGCTCATCACGGTGCGGTACTTCACGCCGTCACGGTTGGTGCGCTCAAGGTTGAGTTCGTGCAGGCCCCAAAGGGGGCCGCGCCCCATAAAAACGTGCCCCAGGTTGTAACCCGGTGGCAGCAAAATGGCTACCTCGGCGCTGCGGTTAAGGTTGGATAAATCCCGCCGAGGATGCATGTCCGCATAAGTCCGCAAATGGCGGGAAAGGGCGAGAACCTCATGAAAAGGCACGGCAGCCAATGCTGCGTTGTCCCAGAAGAAGAAACGCGTGGCGCCCAGGTCGTAAGCGTGGGTAAGCCACCAAGGCGAATCCTCCTGCTGCACCTGGCCATAGATGCTGATGCCCCATGATTTGTGGGTCGCCCGGGCGGCGCCGCGGAGGAAACCAAAAATGATGCTGGTGAAGGCCAGCGGGTCGTCCGGCCGGATTTGGACTCCGTACGTCATGTCCATTTCCGGAAGCGTGCGGCGGGTGCCGATTCTTCCCGGAGGCTCAAAGACAAACGCTTCCGGAACGTGCGCATCCTGCGAGAGTTCATAGTCCGCATTGGCGACCATGGTTTCCCAGGAAAACAGATTCTGCTGGGCAAAGTGCATGTCGCCCAGATCGACATCAGGCCGCGCCGCAAGTTCGTGCATGAGTTCGTAGGGCGCGCCCTTCATGGCCTCGGCATAACGTTGGCGGAAAGCCGCAAAGGCCGCTTGTGGAGTGATGCTTCGGCGGAAGGCCGGATCCTTGCGAAGCCGGGGGCGTAGGACGTAATCGCGCGTGCCCACCGAGGGCTCATCAAGGAACAGCGTCGGTCCAAGATACTGGCTATCGTAAAGGGACTCGGGAAATTTCACGACGGCCGCGCCGCCGCCCCAGTAGAAGAGGCCTAAATCGCTCGCCCAAGGCGCCTGCTCAGCATCCACCTGGACGCAGTTGATTCCCGCCTGCGCCATCGTTTGGTAGTCGTCACGCGTCAGCTTGACGTATTGGTAATCGGAATTGTCGTAGCGGCGGGTCTCATTCTTTTGGCGGCGGTTGCTCTCCGGACCCATCAGAACATCCGTACGCAGCAGGACGACCTTGGCGTCCGCCGGCGGAAGCACCGGAGCGCCCTCGCGGAGCGACTGCCGGACGTAGCGGTGGCCGAGATAGTTGATCTGTTCAGCAAACGGGTCGTTTTCCGTGCCTGCCGTACCGGCCGGCCGCGGCAGCAGGTAGTTCCAGCCGCCCAGGACCGGAAGCACGGGCGCTCCCGTGAGGGAGTTGCGATATTCCCGCGCCTGCGACGAACCTTCCTGCAACAGGTAACGCCTCACGGCTTCCCGTGCCGCATGCAGGCTGGTGGGCGGATACCCCGTGCTCAGCAGAAAAACTCGGAATTGTTCACCATTCTCCTTGGCGGCGGTCAGTGAGATCCACTGCGCCTTTCCTCGCGAAGTGCTTTCAACCGGTCCGAGGGCCAGGGTGAATGACGCCACCACCGAAGGCCGAGGCGTGGCGCCGCCGGCATACCGGTACGCGGCCACCTGTCCGGGCCGTCCAATCACACCCTTGGGGGTCGCGGGATCGCCTCCGTATCGCGGCGCAGCGGCAATGCATGGGACAACGACCAGAGAAGCCACAATCATCAGCAGCGCACCGAGGCGATGCCGTTTGATGTGGCGGTCCCGATAAGGCGACAGCCAGGTCAGGAAGCGAAACCTGCTGAGCAAATTGCTGCGTTCATTCCTCGGCAATCGTGAAATTGGAGGCTTCCTGTTGTACAAGGTGACACCCATCTAGCCAGAACCTCCCTTAAAACTTGTTCAGTCGCCCCAAAATTTCCGCATGGCTGTTGACCAGAGTCTTGCGGCGCTCTTGGTTTTTATATGCGCCCCGGAATTTCCATTTTCGGATTTGTTCAGAGACAATGTATACCTGACCTCTTCCCGCATCAAGTCCCGCAGAATATTCTATAATTACGGAACATGGAAAGTAATTTCCACACCTTGCAACCACTTGACGGTTATGTCGGCAAGCCGGTGAAGAGGTTGATACCCGTGGAAAATCACCACAGAGGCAGATCCGCCGGTTATCTTCCCTTCCCGCGTCAACGGTTTGCTCCGCACCCTTCGGCGCTGCCTCCGAGTGGCCCTAGAGCTTGACCTAGTTATCAAGGTCCCCAAGATCACGCTCCTGCAAGGCGAGCATGAGCGAGACTTTGTTTTGTCCCCAGAGCAAGAACAGGTATACTGATTAACTTGCCCGCAACCGTTGAGGGTAAAGTTGCTTAAGGCTACTACAATTCCCGCCACGCATCGAGACTGGCAGGAAGCGAGTAGAGGACAAGCCATTTAGATTGTTTGCGCTGGAGTGGCGGAATTGGCAGACGCACCAGACTCAAAATCTGGCGCTCCAAAAGAGCGTGGGGGTTCGACCCCCCCCTCCAGCATTATTTTAAGGATTACCGAAGTCCGTCCGGTTCATCAAACATAGACGTCCCAAGGAGAGCTGGAACCGCTATGAACGACCTACGCATTGCCATGCTCGGCTCCGGATTTGTTGCCAATTTCTATATGCAAGGGCTGGCCGATGTTCCCGGCCAGCAGGTCGTAGCGAACTATTCACGAAGCGCTTCGCGAGCCCGACAGTTCGCGCAGCAATGGTCGGTTCCCAAGCCGACATCGAATCTTGAGAAGCTGATCGCTCATGATGACATCGACCTGTATCTGATCGCCCTGCCCAACGAGGTCCATCTTCCTGTCTCCCTGGCGCTATCGCGCGCGGGCAAGAACCAGGTCTGCACCAAGCCACTGGCCCGCACCCGCCAAGAAGCAAAAACCATGCTCGCAGCCGCGAAGAAGTCTGGGGCAATGCACGGTTATGCGGAAACCGAGGTCTTTGGGCCCTCGGTCGTCAAGGCGCGGCAAATCGTCGAGCGCGGCGGAGTGGGCCGCGTCCTGTGGGTTCGTTCGCGGGAATCTCATAGCGGCCCTCACAGCCCGCATTTCTGGGACGTCAAAAAAACGGGCGGCGGCGCCATGAACGATCTTGGCTGCCACTGCATCGAGGCGGCTCGTTATTTCTTTGGCAAGGAAGATCGCATCGTGGAAGTCATGGCGTGGGGCGGACGGCTGGTCCACTACAAAAAAACCAAGGGCGAAGACAACGCTCTCCTGGTGCTGAAATTTGCAAGCGGTGGCATTGGCCACTGCGAACTTTCGTGGACCACCAAGGGAGGTCTCGACCTTCGCAATGAAGTTCATGGTTCCGAGGGGTCGATCTTTACCGACGTCACTCGCGGAACGCCGATCACTTCTTTTTCAACAAAATCCGCCGGCTATGTGGTGGAGAAAGCCGACATCGACTTCGGCTGGACGCGCCCTCTGCCGGAAGAAGCCTTTGCTTACGGCTACCAGGCTGAAATGAAGCATTTTGTCGAGTGCCTGCGGAATGGAAAGCCTCCCCGCGAGACTTATGAAGACGGTTACATTGTTAATTGCATTCTTGACGCGGGATATGAATCGATGCGGAAATCCCGATGGGTGCGCGTAAAATATTAATCCCGGAAACCTTGAGCCGCAGCGGTCCGCAATCGCGCCTTCCCAGATTTGCAGTTCAGAGCCGGACGACACAACCTTTCAATTTTATTAAAAATACAACTTCATCCGTTTGGCCTGTTGACTCCCACCTTTGTCAGCGGTAGAGTAAGCCTACCATTACAACTCAAAGGGGAGGAGTCATGGGGGCACAACTCCAACGTCTGCCAAGGCGCGAGGTACGAGTGCGCAGAAACCTCAATTTAGTTCTGGTTGTGAAGTCTGAGAACGGTGAAAAGGAACAGACGGCCACAACCCTGGATTTGGCGGAGCACGGCCTGCGGGTTGCCACCCGCCTCAAGCTGAACGAAGGTCAGACCGTCTACGCCTTTTCTCGCCAAGGCCGACCCCAATTCGGATGCTGCCGAGATCGG
>JAJYHU010000051.1 GCA_021784615.1 Acidobacteriota bacterium
TTTTTCCGCGGCTGCCGCGCCCTTGCCGGCAAGATAACTGCGCACGATGGTCAGCTCCTGCGGGACGGTTTCAATGTGGTCGCTGTTCGGCCAGTCGCTGCCGTACATCAGGCGGTCCTCGCCGAAAATCTCCCACATTTGATCAAGCCGGGGTCGGTAAAAATCCACGTCCATCTGAACGCGGCCATCGACCCGTCGAAGGATTTCCGAAAGCTTGGCATAGACCTGGGGCCGTTTCCCAAGCTCGCGCAAATTGGCTTCATACTCGCTGCGCGCTGGCCCTTCAGTGGGCGGATTGTACTGCGGCAGGTGATCAATCACAATGCGCAGGTCCGGAACCTGGTCGGTGAGGCGCAGCACCGCGGCGATCAGGACGGTGTCGGGGTTGGCCGTATCCATCTCAAGCCCGGCGCCAGCCAGTTCCTTTAGTCCGGCGACAAAAACGGGGTTGGAGAGCTCAGCGCTAAGGTCCCTGCCCCAGAGGTTTCCGTATCGAATGCCGCGGAACAAAGGGTTCTTGTGGAAGCGTTCGAGCTGCGGACGGAAGTCAGGCTTATCCGGCTCCAGGTCTCCGACCGTCCCCACAATCAACGGGTCCTTGGCGGCAACGTCTAGCACCCACTGGTTATCTTCCAGCCACGGGCTGCACTCCACTTCAATCGCCCCCACAACGCCCTCGCCATGGGTCACCTGCCGGTAGCGGGCGGGCAAAGCAGGCTTGTAGAGAATGGGATCGTCTTGGGGCGGCCAGGGAATCCCCTGGGGGCGCCTGGGATCAAACAGGTGAATGTGCGTGTCAATAATCGGTATCGATGGAGTTTTCGCGTTCATCATTTGAGTTGTACCTTCAAACGCGGCGGCGGCCGCAACTGCCAGAAAGGTTCTTCGTTTCATAGCGGTATGTCTGATTGCGATGGGCAAAAGGAGAGCATCGCTCCCGCCTCAACGCGGCCCAAAGCTTATCACATACGGAATGAGGTTCTCAATTGCCGATTGAGTATGGTGCGCTTCTTCCAACCGATGATTCCAGCCTTGCGCAACCGCGCAACACAGGGCTGCCAGAGGTGCGCCAGTGTATTGGGCAGCGCTTCCTTCTCGTTTGAACGCCACTTATGTTACGATGAATCGAATGAATCACATGGGAGCGCGCGGCAAGCTCCTCTTCTGCTCCAAGAGTGGCAGGGATTCCAATTTATGATTCAGACTGGTAATAAGAGGCCGCGAGTATTGAGTGGAATGCGGCCGACGGGGAAGTTGCACCTGGGCAACCTGGTCGGGGCCCTCGAAAATTGGGTCAAGCTTCAGGACCAGTACGACTGTTATTATTTTGTCGCGGACTGGCACATGCTGACCACGGATTACGACGATCCTTCAGCGCTGCAACCCAACATTCAGGAAATGGTGACGGACTGGCTGGCGGTGGGGCTTGATCCCGCGAAGGCCGTGTTTTTTGTGCAATCGCGCCTGCCGGAGCACGCCGAACTGTTCCTGCTGTTTTCCATGGTGACGCCGCTCGGGTGGCTGGAGCGCGTTCCGACCTATAAAGAACAGCTCGAAAACATCAAAGACCGCGACATCCACACTTTCGGTTTTCTCGGCTATCCTGTTTTACAGGCCGCCGACATTCTGATGTACAAAGCCGATTGCGTTCCCGTGGGTGAAGACCAGGTGCCGCACGTGGAGTTGACGCGCGAAATCGCCCGGCGGTTCAATTTGCTCTACGGCCGCAACGACGGAGCGGGCGCGGCGAAGCTTGACGGAAAGACGTACGCAGAATCCTCGCTGGAGGGCAAGGCGGAATTCATCCACCGGGGATTGGTCACAATCGACCCGTTGTTTCCGGAGCCCGAATCGCTGCTGACGCCCAGCCCGCGCCTGCGCGGCACGGACGGCCGCAAGATGTCCAAGAGCTATAACAACGCGATTTTCCTTTCCGATCCTCCCGAGGTCGTCAGCAAGAAAGTGGCGGGCATGATGACGGACCCGGCGCGCCAACGCCGCCATGATCCCGGCGACCCGGAAAAATGCCCCGTCTTCGATCACCATAAGATTTTTTCCCAGCCGGAAGTGGTGGAGCGCGCCAACCGCGAGTGCCGCACGGCGGAGATCGGCTGCGTCGAGTGCAAAAAGCTGATGGCTCAATCCCTGAACAAGTTTCTTGAGCCGGTCCAGGAGCGGCGCAAAGCCTATGAGCAGGCGCCCCAAAAGGTTTGGGACATCCTGGAAGAGGGAACCCGGAAGGCTCGCAGGGTTGCCAACGAGACCATGGACGAGGTGCGGGCCGCGGTGAAGTTGACCTGAATGCTTGAAGAAAATCGTCCACCCGATCTGGAAGCTCGGAGCGAGGCCGGGCCGGAATCGGCGCCAGAACCCGCAAGCGAGGCCACGGGCGAATCCGCGCCCGAACAGGCAAAGCGCGCCACGCGAGCCAACATGCCCGCGCCGCCCGTGAAGCTTGAGGTGTATGAAGGGCCACTCGATCTGCTGCTGGACCTGATTCGCAAGCAGCAGTTGAACATCTATGACATTCCCATCGCCAAAATCACCGCACAGTATCTCGACTACCTTCGGCTGATGGAGGAATTGAACATTGATGTTGCGGGCGAATTCATCCTGATGGCGGCGACGCTGATTTACATCAAGTCGCGGATGCTATTGCCGCCCGATCCTGAGTCCGCCGCCGAGGAGCAGGAAGAAGATCCCCGGACTGAACTGGTGCAGCGCCTGCTGGAGCACGAGCAGTTCAAGAACGCCGCGGAGATGCTGCAATCCAAGCGCCTGGTGGAAGACGCCACGTGGTCGCGTCCTGGCATCGACGAGTTCACTGAAGCTGAAGACGAGCCGGGGCTTGCGGTTTCCACGTTCGACTTGATTGCGGCGTTTCGGGAGATCCTGGAGCGTGCCAAGAAGCGTCCGCCCCTCGCCATCCGGCGGGATGAAATCACAGTCCACCAGATGGTGGAGCACGTGAAGCAGGTGATGCGCCGGAGCTCGGGTATGGTTTCACTGGACGATCTGGTGGATGGCTACGTTTGGCGGCAGGCCCTGATCGCGCTGCTGCTGGCCCTGCTGGAACTGGTCCGGCTGCGGGCGATTGAGCTTAAGCAGAAAGACCTGTTTACGCCGATCAGCGTTGCCAAAAGCAAACAGTTCGAAGAAATTGTCAAATCCGTCAACGCTACAAGCCTTGAGGACAGTCTGGGAGAGATTTAGGTTCGGAAAGTTATGCTTACGGACGAGACTTTAAAAGCCCTGATTGAAGCCATCATCTACGTGGCTCCGGAGCCCGTGTCGCTCGATGCCATCGCCAAGTCCCTGGAGGTCGAAGATCCCGGCCGCGTGAAGGCCAAGCTCGACGAGCTGGTGCAGGAGTTCGAGCGCGCGGATCACGGGATCGAGATTCGCCCGGTGGCGGGCGGTTACCGGTTCTCCTCCAAGCCCGAGCACCACGAAGTCCTGAGGAAGTTTGTCAAAAGCTTGAAGCCGCCGGTGCGGCTTTCAAAGCCCGCGCTGGAAACTCTGGCCGTCATCGCCTATCGCCAGCCGGCGACCGTGCCGGAAATTGAAGCGATTCGCGGCGTCGATTGCGGCGGCGTCATTCACACGTTGCTCGAAAGAAAACTTGTCGTCACTTCAGGGCGGAAGAACGTGGTCGGCCGGCCCATCCTTTACCGCACGTCGAAAGAGTTCCTGGTCCACTTCGGATTGAAGGACGTCGGGGAGTTGCCGAGTCTGAAGGAATTCGAAGAGCTTGCCCGGCAGGCCTTGGGTTCGGACCTTCCGGCGGAAATCGAGGCCAAACCGCTCGAGCCGCCGCCTTCGCCCGCTGAAGAAGCGGAATTGATCCCGGACGATGCTCCGCCTGAAGCCGTGGAAGCGGCTTCTTCGCCCGATGAAGAGGATTCTTAGCGCTCCCGAGCACGCCATGCAAGAACGGTTGCAGAAGATCATTTCCGGAGCAGGCATCACCTCACGCCGCAAGGCGGAAGAGCTGATTGTGGAGGGGCGCGTCAGCGTCAACGGGCACACGATCAGGGAATTGGGATCGAAGGCGGACCGCGACCGGGACAAGATCCGGGTGGACGGCCGGCCCTTGCCGCGCCTTCAGGGCCGCACGGTCATTCTGCTCAACAAGCCGGTGGGCTATGTTTCCACGATGAAGGATCCCGAGGGCCGCCCCACCGTCATTTCGCTTTTGCGCGGAGTGAAGGAGCGCGTCTATCCCGTCGGCCGCCTCGATTTTCATTCTTCCGGGCTGATGCTGCTCTCAAACGACGGCGACCTGGCGAACTTCCTGCTTTCACGCAAATCCCAAGTCCCCCGGACTTATCATGCCAAGCTGGAAGGCATCCCCAAGACTGAAGACCTGAAGAGGCTGGAGCGCGGCATTGTGCTTGACGGCCGGCGAACCACCCCCTGCAAAATACGCCTGGTTCACGAACGCGACAAACCCTGGTATGAAATCACCCTGGTGGAAGGTCGCTACCATCAGGTGCGCCGCATGTTTGAGAGAACCGGGCAGCGAGTCGTCAAGCTCAAGCGAGTCCATATCGGATTCCTGACGGACCACGGTCTTGCGCCAGGCAAGTTTCGGAACCTTACCCCGTCAGAAATCGACCGGCTGAAGAACTGGAAACCTTCGGGACCTGCCCTCTGATTAACACGGGCCGCGGCCGCGAAAAGGATTCGATCCGCTTGTTGCGTCAAGGCGCGATGGTCTGCCCCGTCAAACTTTGTGGCTTTCCGGCCTTGCTCCGGGTTACAATCGGAAAACATCAGGACTATGCGAAGTTTTTGCAGGCTTCGGGACGCGTCGCGGCCATGCCCGAGCGCACCCTGAAGCGCTGGACTTACAGTTAAGGAAATCCGGCGGGTGGACCCGATTCCACCCCGGCCGCCAGAGAGAGTCTCGAATGCCAGATTCGATTCAGACCATCCTGGAAGAATTTAAAACGCTCGCCGTCGTCGGCCTGTCGTCAAAACCCATGCGCCCCAGCCACGGCGTCAGTTCCTACCTCAAGTCCCACGGCTATCACATCATCCCCGTCAACCCTCATGAAGAATCCGTACTGGGTGAAAAAGCTTACGCCTCGCTCGAAGACGTTCCGGAAGCGTTCGACGTTGTGGTCATCTTCCGCCGCTCGGAATACGTTCCCGAAGTGGTCGACGAGGCCATCCACAAAGGCGCCAAGGTCATCTGGATGCAAGAGGGCGTTGAGAATGAAGAAGCCGCCCGGCGCGCGCGCCAAGCCGGACTCCAGGTCGTCCAGGACCGCTGCATCTTGAAAGAACACGCCAAACGCTTTGTCAGCGAAGGCATTTGAAGGCCGCTGTCGCGCTGCAGCGGCGGTTGCCACGGTATTTTGCGATTTTCATCAGCTTGCGCCGCGGCCCAGCAAAACCACGGGAATGGTTTTCAGCAGGATTTTCAGGTCAAGGGCGGGAGACCAGTTGTCAATGTATTCGAGGTCGAGTTCCATCCAGCGCTGAAAATTGAGCTTACTGCGCCCTTCGAGCGCCCAAAGGCAGGTGAGTCCGGGCTGCATGCGCATGCGCCGGCGCTGCCACCCGGCATATTTTTCCACTTCCTCGGGCAACGGCGGGCGCGGCCCCACAAAGGACATGTCGCCCTTCAGGATGTTGGCCAGTTGAGGCAACTCGTCCAGGCTGAACTTCCGCATTAGCCGGCCCACCGGAGTACACCGCGGGTCGTTCCTGATTTTGAAAACCGGTCCGTCCACCTCATTCAAAACCCTCAGTTTATCCCGTTGCAAATCGGCGCCCACCAGCATGGACCGGAACTTGTAAAGCGTGAACTTTCTTCCTCCCAGCCCGCAGCGCACTTGCCGATAGAGGACCGGTCCCTTTGAAGTCAGCTTGATCACCAGACCGAGCAGCAAGAAAAACGGAGAAAGGATGACCATAAGCACGAAGGCCATGACAAAGTCGAAGACGCGCTTCCAGAGCAGAAGATACTCGTTTTCCGGCGTGGTGGTGAAGGTGAGGAGCGGCATTTCTTCCAGCCGGTCCAGATAAACTTTTGAGACGAGTTGGGGGAAAAAGTTGAGGAGAACTCGTGTCTTGACACCTTCTTCTTCGCAAACCAGGAAAGCTTCCTCCGTCTTTTCCATCTCATCTTTCGAGACGACAAAGATCACCTCATCAATGACGTGCTTCCGGACAAGTTCGGGAAGCCGGTCAAGGGAGTAGACGGGATAGGCATGGCGCAGGCCGTGGGACTCTTGAAGGTCTTCCGGAACCGGCCCGGTCCGGGCAAAAGCGAAGATCCTCATTCCACGTTCCTCATTGGCCTCGATCGCGCGGGCAATCTCCTCCACCTGCGGTCCGCTGCCGGCCACCAAGAATTCCCGATAACCGCCGAAGGTTCGCCGAAGAGCATTGCCCAGGCCCCGCGCGACTAGGCGAAGCGCCACCATTGCGAAGAAATCAATGAGCGCATAAAAACCCAGCAGCAGGCGGCTGATAAATTCAAACTTGAAAGCGAAGATAAAGGCAAACAGCAGCGCAGTGCCGAAAAAAGCTACCTTGAGCGGGTCCCAGAATGCGCGAAAAAGTTTTTCTTCCTGGATTTCACGGTAGGCGCCTGTGATCAATCCGACGCCAACCCACAGCAATATGGCCAGAGGAATGATCCAGAAGTAGGCCCTGACCGGATAGAGAGCCCGGGGCGTGATGACGGCGGAACGCACCCAGTCGGCCAAGGCAAAGCTGGCCATGGCGAGCATCGCATCGGCCACAAGGTAAAGGACCCCAGCCATCCTTTTGTAACGGGAAAACATTCGGAGCTATCCAGCCTGAACGATTTTCTTATCTCATCAAATCATTCGCGGTGCGAGAGGCCTGACGACCGCGGCCTTCCTGGGATCTCACGGCGCGGACGGCTTGTACCAGCGCCCTTTCCAGCGGATGCCCGGACCTTTAAGGCTGGAAAGTGCAGAAGTAACCACGACAACGGAATAGAAAATTGACGCCAGAGGCAGCGTGAAAGCATAAAGGGGAGAAAGCCCTGCATACCATACGATCGGAAAATAGACGGCGACGCTCATGGCCGTTGCCGCCGCTGCCGCCAGCAAGTTAGGGTCGTGCAGAGGTGAACCCGCCGCATGGGCGTCAGCCAGCAAAACGCTTGCCAACGCAACCCAGGGCAGGACAGCTAAAGCGCTGCCGGTTGCCACTCCGCC
>JAJYHU010000371.1 GCA_021784615.1 Acidobacteriota bacterium
CCAGCAGGTGCGCTTTCCGCAGGGCGCTGGACCAACCGCGCCTGACCGCCCCGTCCAGGGTGCGCTGGGCGGCGCCACCACGCAAGGAGCTACCGGGCTCTCCATGGACGCCGAGGGCACTGTAACGCCAAAGAGCCAGGCCAGCGCCGTCGCACCGCTGCTGCTGACCATGCTGGCCGGGCACGCACTCGATACCGATGGCAATATGACCGCCCAGACTGGCGTCGGGTCCAACGGCTTCGGACTCATTGGACGCGTGGTGGGTATCGCCGCCGGCAGTCGCAACCTGGCCGCGGGCATCGGCTTCTACGCCGCAGCCTTCTCCACCTACGAGAACTTCCTGCGCCACGGCCACGACGTGGATTTCCCAAAAGACACGCGCATCGAGATCGACACCACGCCGCTGCGCGCACCGGTGTTGAAGCCGCAAGCGCAGCAGGGCAGCCTTTAATGGCCGCCCTGCTGCGGCAAAACAAAGACCAGCTTACCTATCGAATTGATGTCTGAAAGTCGTGCTCTCAGCTAGAAATCTTGAAGTGAAGAACATGGTGTAAATGAGTCAAGTTTTTATGCAGGGCTTTTGAATATTTATACATCCTCGTCGGGCTGGGGCGAAGCCCCGTTAGTGTCATGTCTCAGAAGTGCGTTGATAAAATCTGCGCGTGTCGCTGTCATTCCGAGGGCCGAGGTTTCGATCGGCCCGAGGAATCTGCTTTGTTTTCAATCCCTTATCAAAGGCAGATTCCTCGCTGCGCTCGGAATGACATTTAGACTTATGCAGCGAATTAATGAGCCAGACACTAGCGCAATCATCTTGATTGGCAGTTGTGCGAATTGAGGGTTTGAATCTCTCTCCAAACGGCCTTGGCGTAGTCCGGGTGATATTCTTCAAATCTCGCGCCAGTCAAATCGAATCCTGTGAGAGCGTTGTCCACGAACGCGGCAGTGTAATAGCCGTGGGTTTGGAAATCTTCAGCTATTGTATCCGATCAAATCCAAGACTGAATTCAATCGCGACTTGAAGCATCTGTCACTTTCCTTTTGGTTGCGGCGGAACCTTTTGATACCAGTCGCTGCAGGCTCTTACCATTGATGCTGCTTCAAGGGGAAGGTCATGGATCGGTCGGGCGCGGCTGGGCGCATAAGGCCACGTAAGCCAGTTCTGTTCCCAGATGTCCATGGAAACCGGCTTGCCGTCCTGGAGCCCCTGGAAGAAAGCGCTCCAACGGCCGTGGTAGTAGTCGCGAATCAATCCGGCCCAAACCCTTGCGGCATAATCGTTCAGGTCCGGCCAGCCCCAAAAGGTTAATATCCTCCGCGCGTCGGAATCGTAATAGGCAAGTTGGTCCGGGCTGAGCGCAAAGCTGCGCGCCCGGTCCACCCAGGGTTGAAGCCGCCGTTCTGGGTGCAGGTTCATCAAGGCGTCGATTCGCAGCAGCATCTCCAGCGATTCTTTTGCCATCTGGTTCCGCGCTTCGATTTGGCCCGCCTCGTGAGCTTGGCACGCCGCCGCAATGTGGTGGTCGACTCCCACTCCGGCAAATTGTCCTACGAGTTCGATGAGGTCGTGGCGGTAAAGCTGATTCGAACCGAGTTCACCAGCGCAGGAAAGAAACTTCACAACCGCTTGGTGAAAAAGGGGCTGGGCCGGGGTGCGGAAGATGTGTGGGTCCAAGCTTGGGCGCCGCTGCCAGTTAAAGTGAGACCCCCAAGGCTCGGAATCCGACCCGTAGGAGCTGCCGATCAGCAAATCCCACGCTTTCGCCATAGCGTCCGGGTATGCGCCGTAACGAGCCCGGCAATAGGCTGGAATCCACTGATCGAGATCGACCGGTTTTTCAGACCATCCGACATCCGTCAACAGCTCATAGACAACTTCATTCGTTTCGATTCCTTCCGGGCAGATGGCCCACCCCACCAGTTTGCCCTTCTGCGGGCTGCTCAGCGCCGATGCGGCTTCAGTGGCAATCAGCGGCAGCTTGCCTCTTACGTTGTCGTTGCCGCCGAACGCGTGGATCATTCCGTTCATCCATTGCTTGCCATAAAAGGCGTTGCTTGCCTTCCAAATGGGATGTTCCGCCTGGCCTCCGAGATCAGCGACGTAATCGATGATGATCATCTTGTCGTCGGGTACTCTGGACAGGAAAGCCTGCATGGACTTGCCGTCCCAAAACTTCGCATCAGCAAAAAAAAGCCACCCTTGCATTACCCACGTCGCATTCGGGTCGCCCGCCACAATGCCGCTATAAACCGTCTCCGCAAAGCGGGCCAGGTCTTCATAACGGTGATCGACGCTGACGGGCGGTTCAAGTTCGTTAAACAGGTCGGCGAGATAATAATCCACGGGGCCAAACTCCCGCCGGTATTCCTGAATGAACCGGCGGCCAACCTCCGTGTAAAGGTCGGCCTCATCGGGATGTAGCATAAACGTCTTAGTTTCCCGCGGAATGGTGGGCTGCTTGGACCAAAGGAGTGTTGAGATTTTAGCGTTTGGATAGACGCGCTTGAACCCTTTCGGAACAAAGCCTGCAAAAGCCGGAGCAATCGGCGTGATGCCAAGCTCGCGCATGCGGCCCAGGATCAATTTTTGAAGTTCTTTGCGCTGCCCAATCCAGCCTTCCGGCAGGGGGCCGTCAAAGTGGTTGATATTCGCCATCCAATGCCAGGGCAGATATGCAGGCCCCGTGGAGAACCGGTCAAGTTCCGTCTGGGTAACTCCAAAGGATTCCCACACTTGCTTCCAGACGGCTTCCTGCCCCACTAGCGCCAGCGCCATCGTGATGCCGTGAAGGGCCATCCAATCGAGCTCCCGCTTCCATCGCTCCCAGTCCCAGAACGGCGTCGTATATCCGAAGGTGCAGACGTTGTAATACTGCGTGAATTGATAAGGGCAGACAACCTGGCGCGCGGCGAAATCAGGGAATCGCGCGGGCAATTCCAGGTGTTGTCCACCCCAGGTTACCATCGCATTGCACGCCTCGCGCAAATACGCATAGGCGCCCCGCGAGAGCGCGACGCCGCTGCTTCCGTGGATGGAAACCTTCCCTCCCGAGGCCTCGATGCGGTAAGCCATGCGCCCGTCGACGGGCGGCATCCAGGCGAGATCGAACTCATCCGCGCGCGCTCCCAGCAGGCGGGTTAAAACGCCGCGCGCTGATAACTTGGCCGAATCCTGCTGTGAAAGATGTGAAGCGTCACCCCCGTCGTTTGAACCTGCAGAGGGTGCGTTTTCAAGAAGGGAAGGTCTCCCCGCGTAGTTGGGAGCCGCAATGAGTGTGCTGGCGGACGCTGCTGTGCAAATTCCTTGCCCCAGCAACTTCATGATTTCACGTCGAGTCAAGTGATGTACCTCCGTGCCTTGCCAAACGGCCGGCCCGCAGTGGAGTTGTTGAAAGCGAGGCAAGCGTCTCCTTCGCTTCCCTCAGTAGCCGTTCGCAAGGGACTTTTCCTATGGATTTTTAATCTGCGCTCCGTTTCGGCTGATCGTAAAAGTCTTTCCCTGATAATGCAGGCCGCGCAACTCGGCTTCAGCGTCGAAGCCCTCGAGCCGCGAATTCACGCTGATCCCGCGGTCGAGGGTCAGGTCCGCTCCAAAGATGGAATCAATGACCATATCGGTGAAGCTTCCTCCGGCAACTTCTGACCAGTGGTTGCCGTAAGGTTGGTCGAATGGGCTTTTGAAGGCGCCGCCATTGACCGGCGGAAAAATACTTTGGACCATGTGCGCTTGGCCGTAGAGTCCCTGATTCGCCGCCTTCGCCAGAGTTTTGACCCAACCGTTCACGCGCGAGGGCGGATCAATTTTGTACAAGCCCTTGGCCGTCATGGACGGCCAGGCGATGTAGGCGCCCAGCCAGCTATGGTCCGGACGCGGGTTATAGGAGGCGTCAACGTCAAAGGGAGAAAGCGCATGCATCCATAAGGGCGAGTGGAGTTCGGCCCAGAAAAAGCGGCTCATTTCCCGCTTTTGATCGTTGCTCAGATCGTCGAACATCGTATCGAGAACAGTCAGCAGATCATATGAGTGGCGCACTTGCTTAAAGCTTCCATCGGGCTGGCCGCATCGCCACCAGCCCTTACCCTTGACGTAAAGCAATCCGTTGACGCGCTCGGCGAGCTGCTTTGCTTCAAGGCGCAACTCGGCCGCGCGGTTCCCGTCGCCGCGGCGTTCGAGCAGCGCCCCGACAAACCGCATCATGTAAACATTCCCGGCATTCACCGCCGCCACCTGGTGCGTATACGTGCTGACCACTTCAAGCAGATTGTAGTACCGGCCGTAGTCCGCAAGGCCGCGCTGATCGTGGACGAGGGCCTTCCAGTACAGCGCATGGTCCACGAGATGCTCGATGACCGGCTTCCCCCCGATTGTTTTATCGAGCCAGCCAAAATCTCCCGTGACGCGAAGGTAACTGTCCGCGCAGCGGAGAATGCCCATGTCATTGACGGCATATCCGGGTATTCCCACGGCCTCACCTGATAAGTAGTCCGTTGCCAGGTGACGGTGCATATCGTTCCGGAGCCAGACTTCCACCAGTTGGCGCAGCGGAATGGGGTCGAGCAGTGCCAGGCTCAATGACGTCAACATGGTATCCCAGATAAAGCTTGCTGTCGTGCCGATGCGGGCGACGGTAATGTACGTGGGACTGTAAGCTGCGCCCGGGCAAACCCTGCGGGAGAAGAGCAGGCATCCGACGCCCGTGTAATAGTGCTTCCATAGGGCCGGATTGTGGGTGTGGAGTTGGGGCAAGCAGCCGGAAAATTCCGAGTTGTTCGGAGTGAAGGCCGTGCGGAGGAGGCTGGCGAAGTGCTGATGGTTCTTGCCAAGCAGCCCACCGAAGGCGGCCTGGAGGGAATCGTAGCTAGCGAGAGCGGCATCCTTATCTGCGCCGATGACATTCAAATAATGGAACGTCTGCTTCTCTCCCGGCCCGAGAACGAATTCTTGAATCAGCATCCGGCTTTCCCGGATGCGAGTCGGTTTGGGAAGAATCCCTTGCACCGACACGGCCGGGCTGTGCGCGTCCTCGAAGACGAGGCAGCCGCGCGACTCAGTAGCGGTGATCCGGTTATCGTTTGCGGCGGGAATGTTGTTGAACCAGGGTTTCCCCTGGGTCATCGTAACGCCTGCGCGCAAATCGAAACCGAGTTCGATTTTGCGCCGCTCGCTGCTTTCGTTTTTTATCTCAATCGACTCGGCAACTACGGTTTGCCTGGCGGGCAGAAATGTTTCCGTTGTGAAGAGAAGCCCTTGAACGTGGGTCTGGCGCACGACTTTGTGCGGAAACCAGGTATAGGCCACGTTGCCTGCCGGAGGAGGATAGCTTGTAAGGATTTGGCTGTTCAGAAACAATTCACATGTTACAAGGTTTCCGGGGCTGAAAGGAATCTTGGGGGAACTACAGCAACTGAATGGAGGGAAGGTGACTGCCGTGAAGCCTGAAACGGATTTGACGGTCGCCAGGAACCCCAATTCATTTTGCAGTTCAGGAGGATTGAAATAATCACGGTAGTGGCGGACAAGGCGTTCGCTTGCAAGATCGGCCGGAGTGGGAATCGCCGGGAGCGGGTGTGTTGCCGCCTCGGTTTGCGGCGATTCGGGCGTTGCGGGATCTGCCGCCGCAGAACCCGGCAAGCAGGAAGGCAACGCCGTTCCGAGTGCGCCGGCCTTCAGGAACGACCGGCGGTTGAGAGTGCGTCGATTCATAAGCCTTGTTTTTTACCTTTCGGGTCAGCCTTGCGGTTGAGCAGCCTGTCGGCTGCGAGCGTCGTAAAGATATAGGCGCCGGCCCCGTGGATGACGTACTCGGCTTGATACCACAAGAAGGGGAAATCCTTCAATTCCATAAAATCGGGCTTGATGAGCGAAGGTCCGGAGATAACGCCTCCGGGAATTGAAGACCAGTCGGCGCGGTTAAATCCGTAAGCCTCCATCGGCGATCGAGCGCCCACGCCGGAGACCAGCGTCACGTTGCTTGCAGGATGGCAGCCGAGAACGTAGTCGAGAGCGGACAAAAGTGGCTGCGTGTCAAACACGGCGGGCAGGTGCTTTGCGTAGTAATATTGCCGGAACGCGCCCCATAAGAAATTCCATCCGTAGCCCCAAACGTCGGTGGCCGTGTTCTCGACGGGCTTTCGAAACGACCAGTCCGGATTGGTGATGGACGGCGGAAATTCCACGCCATGCGGATTCGATGACCTTCGCCGTTGCGCGATTTCGCTCCACTCTTTGGCGTGCTCCGTAATGGCGGAGCGGAAGCGGCGGTCGTCCACCCCGTCGAGAACTCGCAGAAGAGTCCAGCCGGGTGGGAGCGGCCAATGCTCGCCGAATTGCAGCCCGGTAAGGGATTTGATGGTGGGCAAGAGTTGAAGCAGGTGGTTCCGGTAAGTTTCCTCGCCGGTGGTCAGGAAGAGTTCTGACGTGGCGAGAATCTCTTCGCAACGGAAGCCGCTGTCGGAAGGGTTGTAGCCGCAGGGCGCATAAACGGGAGCGTGATTCTGCTCGTAGAGCCAGAGCTTGCGCGCGGTTTCCAAGCACTCCGAGGCCAGGTCGGAATTACTTTCCCGCAACGCGCGGCTGGCTGCCACGAGCGTCTGCGCCACTTGATATTGCAGGCCGGTATTCCGATTGGTGAAAACCCATCGATCATCCCGGGTGCCCGACCGTCCACAGTCCACTTGGCCGGGCTTCAAGTGAGGGTCGTAGATAAGATCGTCGGTAATGTCCTCAGGATCGCCCAGATGGGCGTAACCTTCCGTTTCGATAATGCCGCTGAAGATGTGCCCTGCGACTCGGTAGGAAGCCAGTAGACTTTCCGCGCCGTAGGCAATCTGTTCCAGCAGGTCCGAGCGGCCGTTCGGAACGTGCAGCAATACGCGGCGTGCCGCGCGGTCAATGGTGGTCTGGTCGAGGGATGGCGAAAACTCTTCTTGCGCCAAGGCGAGAGCCAGCGTGGTGAGCGCAATGCTGCCTGCCGGCAAGTCATAGTCGCCCGCATCGTGCCAGCCTCCCCAGTTGAGGCCCGGAACGTGCTCGTTGGCTCGAAAGCGCGGGTCAGGCGGGCCCTGCTGGTAACTGTCCTTCCATTTTGTCCAGGGCGGAGCCTGCCGCGCGTCGTCCAGGTGGCAGGCTCCGTGCCAGCTCCGCACGCCCTCAACAACCTCCACATGGCACATTTGGATGGGGAGGAAATACTCGATGGTA
>JAJYHU010000353.1 GCA_021784615.1 Acidobacteriota bacterium
AACTTTTTCAGGTGTATTGAAGAAGGAGGGTTATTGCCATGAAAGATAATACGAATCAGGGGCGGCGCGAAGCCCTGAAAACGATTGTTATGGGAGCGGGCGGGCTTACCACGCTGCCGATTCTCGGGCAGGCGGAGCCGGGCCGCGCCTCCGCGGTATCTGCCGCTGAAGCTGCGGAATCTCAAGCCAGTTGGAAGCCGCTCTTTTTTGACGAACACCAGAATGAGACCGTCATAATTCTTACAGATCTTATTATTCCGGCAACTGACACGCCCGGGGCCAAAGCCGCTCTGGTCAACCGCTATATCGATCTGCTTTACAACGAAGAAAAGCCTGAAACTCAGAAGCAGCTTATCGAAGGCCTCGCATGGCTGGACGGGCGTTCAATGTCGCAACACGGCAAGCCCTTTGTGAGCCTCACTCAGGCGCATCAGGCGGCGATGCTCGAGCGCTTGGCGGATCCCGCAAACTCGAATCCGGATGACCGCCGCGGAATCGAGTTTTTCCATCTCATCAAGGAATTGACCATCTTTGGCTATTACACTTCAGAGATTGGAATGGATCAAGAGTTGCAATACGGCGGGGACACCTATAACACGTCCTTCCCGGGGGCCTGCACTCATCCGGAACACCAGTCCTGATCCGGCGCACTTCCCCTATGATTTCCACGGGGCCGGTTGCTCACTTGACCTTGCAGTCGGTGGCTTCAGAAAACGCGGCGATGGTGGCCGGAGGATTTCAGCCATTCCATCGGATGGGTTGGCGAGGCGGGCATCCATAACCTGAAGCCACATGGCCGCCCGGCAGGAAGGCCCAGCAAGCATCCATCAGGATAGCGATTGGACGCGCAATCCGCGGCAGTGGGCAACGCACGATATGAAATCAGCCTTAAGAATACTTTGGCCATTGCTGCTTTCTTAGTTGACGGGAGGATGTAGTGAACAGACGGGAGTTTGTAAAAGATTCGCTTCTATCCAGTCTCGGGGTTGCCGGTGGGGAGCTTCTCCTCAATCACCGCAGCGTATACGCTGAGAACTCTGCAATCCCTGCTTCTCAACGGGAGCCGGAAAGGAAGCTGCGCGTCTACGCCCAGCTATTAGATCCCCGCGAGAATCCCGACTATACCCGTCACCACGTTCAGCCTCCCGCTTGGGACACCTTTGACGGACGCACGCAGTTTATAACCTTTCGAACTTTCGCGCTTGAGCACGGTCAGATTGTGCACTACGCCGAGGACATGGAGCGATATACCCGTCAGTACGAATTGGGGAACGTTCTCTGGCCGTTCTGCTCGATGCTTTCCGCCGGGAACATTGGCGATGTAGCAGATGAGATCAAGCGTCGAAACTTGTTTGTTTTCGACATCTGGGGTTACGTGCCCGGAACCAAGCCCACGCCAGACGGCTATTGGGGTGAATTCCAGCCCGCGCCGGGTTCGCTGGAAGTGCTGCAAGCAAAGTTAGGCGACCACTGGCTGGGCATGGACAACGGAGAACAGGACGGCCGCTACATCGGCGGGTACGCTGACCAGATGTATCCCTCCGCAGGCAGCCGGCTGCAACAGTACCTGAATTTCCAACGGTTCGCTCAGCGCATGACGGACCAGCTTGGCAACAAGATGTCGGCGCTGGTTTCGCTGAACTTCGGCCACTATTTCCTAAAGGAGGGTATTTACAAGCTCATCGGCGCGGAAACAGCCCAGGCCCTTCCCAATGGACAAGTGTTTTACGTATTTATTCGCGGGGCGGGCAAGCAATATGGCGTACCTTGGTTTGGGAATGCCTCGGTCTTTAATCGCTGGGGGTATAAGTCGTATGGAACGGAAAGCTCCGGGTCCGGCTGGCGCCATGGTCCGACTCTAGGGACGAGCCTTAGCTTGATGAAGCGCTTGATGTACAACCAGATCTTGTATAACAGCATGGCCGTAGGCTTTGAGAGCGGGTGGTTTTTTGACACCAAGGTTTCAAGCAAGGGCGGTTGGGGAGCAAGCAGCACGACCGGAGGCCTCACGCCGATCGGCAAGATTCAACAGGCGGCGGGGAAATGGGTCCGGGAAACAGGACAACCGGGAGCCATGGTGACGCCCCTCGCCCTGATGGTGGACTTTTTCGCCGGTTGGACATTCCCGCGGCATCTTTATACCTCGGATGTATACCGGGTCTGGGGCAACCTGCCGTATGCGCCCGGCGATTACCTGACCGACGGTGTTTTGGATATGCTCTATCCGGGCTATCAGGATTCTTCTTACTTTCATGATGAATCGGGATTCCTGACGCCGACGCCTTACGGGGACTCGGCTGATTGTCTTCTGACGGATGCGCCTGGCTGGCTGCTCGATCGCTATCCCGTGCTGGTGGTGGCTGGCGAATTGCAACGAGGGCCTGAGATCCGAGATAAGTTCGAAGCCTACGTGCAGAAAGGTGGACACCTTGTGATCACGGCAGGCAACGTGGCAAAAAATCCTGCGGGCCTTGCCGGGATCAAGGTAGAGGGCAAAGCGAGGCATTTCAAGGCAGGGGAGAGGATTGAAGTCGGCGGCGCAAGCCTGGCTGAAGATCGCTCGTTTGATTTGTGCCGGATAACTTTCCCTGAAGGCGCCCGCGTACGGGCGAAGGCTGCGGAGATTCCCGCGGCGGTGGAAATGGACTACGGGGAAGGCCTCATCACGGTATTCGCCAGTCCCTTTGGAGTGGGCGCGAAGCAAGCCTTGGAAACGAAGGCTGAGCTTGCCGAAGAAGTAAAGAATGAGGTGGACAAACACTTAGCCAAGCCGTTCCCTCTGCTCAAACACGTTCGGCGCATTCTTGATGAGACTTTGCGCAGCCAAGCACTTTTCGAGGTTGGCGAGGGACTGAGCTTGGTCACCTGCCGCAAGCGTGCAGGCGAGTACACGCTAGGCGTTACGAATAATGCTTGGCGTCAGCAATCCCTTAAAATCACATCCCACTGTGGCCGCATCACCGAGCTTGAAGAATTGCCGTTGGACCAATCGGAGAAAGGTGCCGCTGGATACCTGCCGGCAGGGCTTGAGAAGGCGGACCTGGGGATAAGCGGCCAGAACACCATTGCGGGCGGCGATATTCGGATTTTTGCTGTGCGAGTCCAGGAAGAAAACGTGGAAGAGATTGCCCACGTCGCTCCGGCAGCTCGTCCGCAGGGACGGGCATTGGTTTTGCGGGAAGCGCGCTCCATCAAAGAAGAGGTGCTGCGCCGGCCCACTTTCTTTGAACACTTTGATAGCGCTGTGGTTGATTGGCGATACTTGCGGGAGCGCGGGAAGGAGGATCTAGAACGGGAAGCCGGGTGGATCGGCTTGCAGAAGCTGAGGCTGTTTGTTGACTTGACCTCAGGGATCAACTTCTATCCCGGCCTGCGCCTGGTGGATAACATCAGGGCGGACTATCTGGCCAGCATGGCGGCGATTGAAGACGTGATGGGAAAAATGGAAATTCTGCGGTCCCATGATCTGATCCTCTCGCTGCATCGCTATCCGGAAAACAATTTTACCCCCCAGCAGAGCTGGCAGTCATTCGAGACAACACTCCGCCAGTTATGCGAACGGGCCGGTAGGCAGGAAATGACTGTCCATCTGCGTCTCGGTCTGAACAAGCCGCCAGAGGACTTGAACAAAGCGGTGCAGTTTTGGGGACGGGTGGGCGCGCCGAACCTTCGTCTGGCGCCCAGCACGGCATTTCTGCTGTCCCAAAAGACCGATCCGCCGGAGGCGCAAAAGCTCCTTCAAGGCAAGGTGGGCCTCTGGTTGGTGGATACGCCCCGAGAGGACATCGTGGGCCGGATTTGGAATGGGCATGGTTCAATTCGGGGTTACGCGGACAAAGAAAGGTTAGAGAAGATTCTTGCCATTGACCCTCAAGCGCCGATCGTCTTGGATGCCCTGTACAAAAAACATGATGAGGAATACACGGACGCCATGGCTCTCCGGGAGATTCTTGCCCGACAAGGGGGTTACCACTAGCCGGGGAATCGGTCAAGGAAAGCTAATCCGGCAGGAACGCAAAAAGCATTCCTGTGACAGTCCCGGCTTGGGATATGAATATGCCTCAGAGCGGTAGCGAACAAACCGGGAAAAGCCCGCCCGAGCAACCCCACTTTCAGCGGAAGCTTGGGATATTAAACGCGACCTCCATCAACATGTCGAACATGATCGGCACCGGGCCGTTCATCACCGTGCCGATTCTTCTGGGAGCCATGGGAGGGCCGCAAGCTCTGCTCGCCTGGTTTGTGGGGGCGGTCCTGGCGATTGCCGACGGCCTCGTCGTTTCGGAGTTGGGAGCGGCGCTGCCCGGCTCCGGCGGAACTTATGCCTTTCTGCGCGACAGCTACCATCGCGAGAGCTGGGGCAAGCTGATCGCGTGGGTGTTCGCCTGGGAATTCCTCTTTTTTGGGCCGCTCGAAATTGCTTCAGGAACCATTGGAATGACTCAGTACCTCAGCTTTCTTTGGAGGGGGCTGGGCCGCCATCCGTGGGAAATGAAGTTCATCGCGGCGGGAATTGCGCTGGTCGTCATGATGTCGCTGTACCGCAAGATCCATGATGTAGCAGTGCTCATGATGATCCTCTGGATCACCACGCTGGCGACCACGGGATGGGTGATCGTGACCGGACTCCTTCATGCGAACAACCGCATGGCGCTGGATTGCCCTCCGGGAGCGTTCCATCTGAATTGGGCGTTTTTGATAGGCCTCGGTAACGGAACGGTGGTGGTGATTTACAATTACCTGGGCTATTACCAAGTTTGCTATCTGGGTGAAGAAGTCAAGCGTCCTGAGAGAACCATACCGTTTGCCGTCATTTTCTCGATTCTGGCGGTAGCGGTCATCGATTTTCTTCTTTCTTACAGTTTTATCGCTGTAGTGCCTTGGCGGGAGATGCTCCGGGAAGGCTCCCGCGCCAATCTGGCCGTCGGTTCGGTGTTTATGCAGAAAATCTACGGCCACTGGGCGGCCGTCATTCTTACGGTTATGATTCTCTTCACGGCCGCGGCTTCGGTGTTCGCCTTGATGCTGGGCTATTCCAGGATTCCCTATGCGGCGGCGAGGGATGGATTGTTTTTCCGGTGGTTCGGCGTTCTCCATCCGAAGGGTGAGTTCCCGAACCGTTCTCTCCTTCTGGTGGGAGTGCTGGCGGCGGTGGCCAGCCTGTTTAGCCTGGGAGAAATTATTACCGGGCTGATCGTAGCGAGGATTTTAGTGGAATTCGTCGGGCATACCATCGGCCTCTTCGTGTTGCGCAAGACCCAGCCGGAAGTAAAGTTGCCGTTCAAAATGTGGCTTTACCCTGCGCCGGCTATCCTGGCCCTGGTCGGGTGGCTCTATATCTTTGCAGCTCCGGCGTTCGAGCCAGGAGGATGGGAATTTATGGTCTACGCGTTCAGCACTATCAGCGCGGGCGTTGCCGGTTATTTCATCCTGGCGTACAAGAAGCGCATGTGGCCGCTGGCCCGGTGATAGGATTTCGTGGTTAAGCCTACTCATCCCCGCAAGTCAAATGACCTGTAGGAGAATGGGTTGGACAGCGGCGGACGGACTCCGGCCGCGGGAAATACACGCAGTTCTCCATGGCCGGCTGCTGCATGCTTTGCGGGAACTGGGAAACCGAAATGGAATTTGCGCTGGGACGGCTCGAAGACAAACAACGTGTCGACGTAGAGCGAGCCGGGGCGGATTTTAGTGGAGGATGACATGTCCGATCTGAGTCGGCGAGGTTTTTTGGGCGCGCTTACAGCGGGAGCCGGACTGGCGCAAGCTAAGGCGCTGGAAGGCACGGTGGGCAAGCCCGCCCAACCGGGCTCGCGGCCCGCAGGAAAGCCTAAGAATGTTCTCTTGCTGATGTCTGACCAGCACGCTCCCTTCGCCCTCGGCGTGAACGGCGACTCGGTGGCGCACACCCCGAACCTTGATGCTCTGGCTGAGAGCGGCGTCCGTTTTGAGAGCGCCTACTGCACGAATCCAGTCTGTCTGCCTTCGCGCGCCTCGCTGCTCACCGGCCTCTATACTCACCACAACGGGTGCTACAGCAACGATACTCCGTGGCCCTACGGGCACAAGACGCTGGCTCACTATTTCCACGACGCCGGCTATATCACCTCGCTGATCGGCAAGATGCACTTTGACGACGGCCAGACGCACGGCTTCGATTACCATCTGGATTTCAACGAATGGTTCCAATACCTAGGCCCCAAAACCAAAATTTGGGCGGATGAACTGGGCTTCCCGAATAGCGGGGCGGGACAGCCTCAAATTCCCGAACTATGGGAGAAACATGACCCCTGGGCTGGCGTGCGTGCTGACGATGTTCGCGAAGGATACGTTGCCTTGGGGCGTGTCTCGCGTCTAGCTGAAGAGGACCACTTTGAGAGCTTTGTCGCACGGGAGACCATCCGCTTCCTGGAAACCTATGGGAAGAGCCACCCTTTCTTTCTGATCAGTTCGTTCCTTAAGCCGCACGACCCGTTCATGCCGGCGCGGCGCTTTGCGGCCATGTTCAATCCTGCCAGGATGAAAGTGCCCGATACATGGGGCAAAGTGGACCTTTCCACCGTGCCGCGCGTCATCCGCGAGGCTATCGAATGGCCTGGTTCCACACCCGAACTCCGCAATCCCGAGGCCGTCAAGATCCGCATTGCCATGTATTACGCGCAACTCGCGCAGACGGACGACTGCATCGGCAAAGTCCTTGCTGTTTTGCGCGAACTGGGCCTGGAGGACGACACAATTATCCTTTACACCGCCGACCATGGCGAGATGCTTGGCCGGCACGGCCTGTGGAACAAATTTGTTTTCTATGAGCCGTCGGTGGGCGTGCCGCTCCTTTGCCGGGTTCCCGGATTAACCCCGGAAAACGTTCCGTGCCAAACTCCTGTCAGCTTGGTTCAGGTCATGGCCACGCTTACGGAATTGTGCGGTCTGCCGCTTCCTTCTGGATTGGATGGCGGCAGCTTCACAACAAGCCTTCAGCATCCGAGGCGGACGATTGAGACTTCGGTTTTTGCGGAATTTGCCACCCATAGCAGCCATCCCCGGTTCATGATTCGGCGCGGCGATTTTAAATATTGTTATTACGTCAATGACATGCCGGAGCTCTACAATCTGCGCACGGACCCTCAGGAAATGAAGAACCTTGCTCTTTTGCCAGAGTATT
>JAJYHU010000104.1 GCA_021784615.1 Acidobacteriota bacterium
CAGATCCGGGAGCGCCCATGGGTGGAAGGGGCCGCTTTAACCATCCGGCCGACGATGATCCTGAGCCTTTCTGTGGATCATAGAGTGGCTGATGGTGCGGTCGCCGCGGAGTTCATCAGAAAAGTGGCGAACATCATCGAACACCCGGAGCGGATTGGTTTGGACTCCCGGCAGGAAGGCAGCAAGGAACGAAACCGATGAGGGGAGAATTCGCGCAAAAGGTTAAGGAAAGAAGAGTGGATCAGGGAAGCTTGGCGATTTATTGGCTTTCGCAGGCGGGCTTCGTTTTCAAGTCGAGTGACAACAAAATTGTCTACGTTGACCCCTATTTTTCTGACGTCGTGGAGCGGGCGTTCGGTTTCAAGCGGATGATGCCGTGCCCGATTGCAGCGGAAGAGGTGGAAGCCGATCTCATCATCTGCACGCACGAGCACCTTGATCACATGGATACCGACGCTTTGCCCGTCATTGCCAAGAAAACGCGCGCGCAGTTTGCCGGGCCTGTGGAGTGTGTGAAGGAATTCAAGAAAATGGATATTCCAGAAAGCCGCTGTCATCTGCTCGATGAGGGGAAGAGGAGCGTTGTCGCAGGGATCAGCGTGCAGGGTGTTTATGCGGATCATGGCGAACTGGCTCCCGATGCCATCGGGGTGGCGCTGGATTTCAAGGGAGTGAAGGTTTACCACACGGGGGACACCGCGTTTCGCCCGGAGGAATTCGGGCCGGCGATCAAGTTTCAACCGGACGTTTTGATTCCCTGCATCAATGGGCGGTACGGAAACATGGACGCCACGGAAGCAGCGCGCTTAGCCGCCATGGCAAACCCCCGTACGGTGATTGCTTCGCATTTTTGGATGTTTGTCGAGCACAACGGTGATCCGGGCAGGTTTCTGGAAGCGTGCTCCCAGCTGGCTCCCGGAGTCCAGGCTCTGGTGATGAAGCCAGGCGAAGAATTCTTGTTTTCGAAGAGCCAGAAAGGGGGAATAACGTAATGCAGAGTGAAGGACGTCTGGCCGGGAAGAAGGCGCTGGTGACCGGGTCCGACACGGGCATTGGGCGCGAGATTGCCCTGGAATTCGCGCGCGAGGGCGCCGACGTGGCCTTGCATTATGCGCATGACCTGAGCGGGGCCGGATCAGCGGTCGAAGAAATCAAATCCATGGGGCGGCAGGCCACAGCGCTTCAAGCCAACTTTAACAGCGCCGAGGAAGCTGTTGGGCTGGCCGAGCAGTCGCTGAGCTTTCTGGGCAGGGTGGACTGCCTGGTGAACAACGCCGGCATTACGCTCAATAAGCCGTTCCTCCAGACCCGTCAAGAACAGCTTGATATTCTGCTCAACGTCAATTTCCGGGCTCAGTTTCTTTTGACGCAGCGGCTGGTAAAAGAAATGCTGGGGCAAGGCGGAGGCGCCATCTGTAATTTGGCTTCGATACACGGCCTGCAAGGGGCTCCGGAACATACGGCCTATGCGGCGACCAAAGGAGCCATCATTGCCTACACGCGCGCGTTGGCGGTGGAGTTGGCTCACAAAGGAATTCGCGTGAATGCCATTGCGCCCGGATGGGTCACGGTGGAGAACTACTACAAAGCCATTCCTGGCTTTAACGAGAAAGATGCGCAGGAGACCGCCAGGGAAAAAGTGCCGGTAGCCCGCTACGGGACTCCCCTGGACGTCGCCAAGCTGGCGGTGTTCTTGTGCTCGGAGGATGCGGGCTATATTGTGGGACAAACTCTGGTGATTGATGGCGGGACCACTTCTTTGATGTCCTTGATTTCCGACTTTCGGAATCCGTCGGCGGCGCGCTTCGGCGTCGGATACGTGCCGGGCGTTTAGCGGGGCACAGATGGGCGGCGCAGTCGGCCGATAAGGACATGTGTCGAAGGCGGGAAAGATCGCCGCTGGACGCTCAGAGGAATAAGCAGACAAAAACATGTCAACACTTCTAGGAGCTGTGGTGGTCGGTTTCGCGGGCTTGTTGCTCGGGAGCGGCGTGTGGCCCATGAAGGTGATGCGGAAGTTTCAGTTCGAACACTGGTGGTTTGTCGGCATGTTGGTAGGTCTCATCATCCTGCCCTGGACAATCACACTGCTCTTTTGCCCGCATGCACTGGCAGCCTATGGGAGCCTCGATCTTGGAGTTCTACTCAAAGCCAATACTTTTGCACTGGGCTGGGGCATTGCCAACATCCTGTGCGCCCTCTGCTTTGTTCGGATCGGCTTTGCGCTCACCGGAGGAATTCTGACGGGACTGGGCATTTCGGTAGGAGTCACTGTACCGATGCTAGTCAAAGGTTCAGGCCTTTTTAGCCAGGCACCCGATTGGAATTCTCCGGCGGGACGCACCGTGCTAATTGGAGTCGCCATTATATTGGTGGCCGTGCCGCTGGTTTCCATGGCCGGCTTTGGCCGGGATCGGGTTTTAGGCAAGGTCCATCCCGGTTCTTCCGGCGGCTTCCGGGGCGGCTTGGTAATGGCAGCGATTGCGGGTGTGCTCTCGGCGGGCCTCAGTTTTTCCTTTGTGTATAGCCAAGGCCCCATTCTCGAGGCCATGAAGGCGCGGGGCGCCGGGGAAATTCCGGCAAACTTTGCCGTATGGAGCGCGGCACTGTTGGGAGGAGCTCTCATCAATGTTGGCTATCCCGCCTACCTCATGACCAAGAGGAAATCCTGGAACGTGCTGGCGCAATCCTGGCGGGAGCTTTTACTGGCCGCCCTAATTGGGATCAACCTTATTGCGGGCATGGCGTTGATGGGAAAAGGGATGCTGTTGCTCGGCGCACTGGGGGCGTCCGTGGGTTTTGGAATCCAGCAGGCACTGCAAATGCTGGGCAGCCAAGGGGTAGGGTTTATCAGCGGCGAATGGCGCGGCGTGCACGGCAAGCCCAGAATTCAGATGTACCTTGCCATCTCGATTCTCATCCTTGCAACCATTGTCATGGCGTATGGAAATACCCTTGCCAAAGTCTAAGGTCCTGGTTGGAACAAAGTGGGGTTCAAATAATGCGGGAAGAGCTTGTTGAAACACTACGCCAGGCAGGGAAACCTGCCGAAGCCTTTCAGAGTCCGGATGGTTCAACGGCTTTGATATTGCCTCACGGCGGCAGGATCCTGGGGTTGTTTTCCCCGGGCAGCCAGGATAACTTCTATTGGACGCATCCCGCACTGGACTCGCCGGAAACCGCCCAAGCTTTTTATGCCGGCGAGCAATGGCACAATTCCGGGGGAGACCGCACCTGGCTGGCCCCGGAAATCGATTTCTTTTTCCCGGACTTCCCCAGCCTGGATCGGTATTGGCAACAACGAGAACTCGATCCCGGCCATTATCAAGTGGTCCGGAAAGATGGCGGTTTGGAACTCGTCAACGAGTTTTCGGCCACTGTTTCACGCACAAAGCAGCAAGTGGCGATGAGGCTTTCCAAGGCTCTCGATCCCGCGCCCAATCCGCTCCGCTACGAGCCGGGCTTCAAGGAGATGCAGAATGTCGAGTACGCGGGCTATACGCTCCACACCCGCCTGGAGCTAATTGGAAAAAGTAAGGACGACGCCGTCCGTGTCGGACTTTGGAACCTGCTGCAAATGCCCCACGGCGGGGACCTTTGGGTTCCGACGTACCATAGAACGGAAGCCAGGGTCATCATGGGTTCTGTTAGCTCGGAAGACCTGGTCGTGACGGATCACTTCCTCCGTTACAAGATGCGCGCCGCGGGCGAGCATAAAATCGGAATTCGAGGTGTTGCAACGACTGGCCGCGTGGGCTATGTCTACGAAACGGGCAGCCACTGTATGCTGATCGTCCGCAATTTCTTCGTCAATCCTTCGGGAGAATATGTGGATGTGCCCTGGAATGAAATAGCCAATCAAGGATTCTCAACCCAGGCTTGCAACATCCACAGTCAGCTGGGTCGTTTCAGCGAACTCGAATACCATGTCCCGGCAATCGGGTCCGGGACCGGCCTTCACCGTTGCCATGACGTATCTCAGGTCTGGGCCTACCGTGGATCACGGAAACAAATCCAACGCGTCACGAGCAGTCTGCTTGCACCGGAAGCTTAGAGGCTGTCGCGGGTTGCAGTGGGTGGGGTTGCTTAAATTCGCCGGGTTTGCACAGGAATGAAAGTTTAACGGATAGAAGACACACAAGGGTGGAAGAGTTCGCGATGAAAAGCGTCATCATAACCGACCATGTTTTTCCTACAATTGATTTACAGAAAAAAGTTATTGAGCCGGCAGGCTTTCAACTTCATGAGGCAAAGCCTATTTGCAAGACTGAAGATGACGTTATTGAACGGTGTGGCAAGGCCGATGCTCTCCTCGTTCAATGGGCGCCGATCACGCGGCGGGTGCTTCAATCCTTGCCTCAGGTGAAGTGCGTCGTCCGCTATGGTATCGGGGTCAACAATATTGATCTCAAGGCGGCCAAAGAACTGGGTGTTACGGTTGCAAATGTTCCGGGGTACTGCTTGGAGGAAGTTTCAAACCACGCCGTGGCGATGATTCTCTCGCTGGGACGCCGCATCCCGCAAGATCACGATCAAATTGTCCGGGGAGGATGGGGCATCGGTCCGTTTCGGCCGATTCCTGCCTTCTCCGATCTAACGCTCGGCTTGATGGGCTACGGAGCGATCGGGCGGAAGATGGCGGCAAAAGCCAAGGTCTTTGGCTTCCACGTCATTGCTTTTGATCCCTTCGCGCCGGACAGCGCTTTTAACGAGGGAGGTGTGGACCGTGTTGACCGGGACGCCATTCTGCGCACGGCCGACATCATCTCCTTGCATTGCCCGCTGCTTCCAGAAACACAGCATATGATCAGCCGAAAGACGATTGCGATGATGAAGCCGGGGGTTCTGTTGATTAACACGGCGCGCGGTCCGCTGGTGAAAGAAGAGGATCTGGTCGAGGCGTTGAAAAGCGGCCAAATGGGCGGCGCGGGACTCGATGTGTTTGAGGAGGAACCGCTGCCTGCCGGGAGCCCTCTGCGCGATTTCCCCAACGTGATCCTCACCAGCCACGCCGCATCGGTGTCGGAAAGGGCAATCGAACTCCTCCAAATCAAAGCTGCGGAGGCGGTACGCGACTTCTTGCAGGGAAAGCGGCCTGAATCCGGCCTGGTGTAGCGCCGGAAACAAACTGCCAGCCACAAGTTCCCATCATCATCGCATGAAACTCATATTGGTAGACGCACCCAAACCGTTTTCGTTGATCGATCGATAGACGGAACAGCAGACAGGATTCCTTTATCGGCCGCCAGCGATTACGCGCACGCACGGGGCATCAAGATCATTGGCTGGGTAGAGCCTGAGCCAGTTACCCGCAGAACACGGCTACGGAAACAGCCCCCAACTGGGACCACGGCGCGGAACAATCTTTCTTTTCCGGCTTTTGCCATGGTCACGGCCCGTGAAGCCCCCGCATTACCGAGTGCGGAGTTGGTCTGGATAGATGGAAAATCCGCTTGCCGGTCTGGAGTTCCATGACCTCCGGTACGCCTGCGTAACCAAGCTGGCCGAAGGCCAAGCCAACGAGCAAAGCATTATGGCTTTCGCGGGGCATGTCAGCCGGAAAATGTTGGAGCGTTACTCCGATATCCAAATTCAAGCCGAGCGCGCCGCCTTGGACGGCATAGCCAAGCCCTTTGAACAGGCCTTTCTTAATTCAGGTGTGCACCAAAATGTGCACCAACCTGAGAACCTTCAAAATGGGACTGGCGGTAAGTCGTTGAATTGATTGGTGGGCCTGGGTAGAGTTGAACTACCGACCTCACCCTTATCAGGGGTGCGCTCTAGCCACCTGAGCTACAGGCCCGAATTGCCGCCGGTAACGAGCCACCATGGACCGTGCCTCGTCCTTTGCAACTTGGTTTTTTAAGTATAGGCAGAGGTTCAATTTCTTGCAAGCATAAGATGATGGCCAGCGGAAAGCAAAGCATCCTGAAAACCTGGCGCCCGTTAAGTCGCCTTTTCCCAGCGCTTGTGATAAAAACAGTAAGGGAGCCTGTGACGCGGCAGGAGCTTACTTCATCCAAAGAATAGGGGCTTTATTGAACCATATGACTGGCGTGAAAAAAGATACACTTCCGAACGGGCTGACGGTGGTTACGGAAGCCATGCCTTCCGTCAGGTCGGTTACTCTCGGCATCTGGCTGCGCACCGGCTCCCGCCATGAGCCCGGCGAACAGAATGGCATCGTGCACTTCCTGGAGCACATGGTTTTTAAGGGAACCGAAAACCGCTCGGCCGAGGAGATTGCCCGCACCGCGGACGCCATCGGCGGACACCTCGACGCCTTTACCTCCAAGGAATTCACCAGCTTTTCCATCAAGGCGCTGGATGAACATCTGGGCCGGGCCTTCGATATTCTGGCGGACCTGGTAAAAAATCCGCTGCTCCGCTCAAGCGACATCGCCAAGGAATGCCACGTGATCCAGGAAGAAATCAAAATGGTGGAGGACACCCCGGATGACCTGGTGCATGAAATCTTTACAAAGGCTTACTGGCAGGGCCACGCGCTGGGCCGCCCGATCCTGGGCACCAGAAAAACCGTTGGCGGCTTTAACCAGCGGCTGGTGCGCCATTTCTTCAACCGCCACTACAGGCCTTCCAATATCCTGATTGCGGCCGCCGGACATTTGCAACACCGCCAGGTTGTCGATTTGGTCGCCAAGGAGTTTGGAGGCGCTGCCTGCGCACCTGCGCTGCCTATTGGCGCTGCGCCCGTTCCCCATCCCCACACCCGTTACCGCCGCAAGAAGGAACTTGAGCAGACCCATATTTGTCTCGGCGCGCCCGCCTATCATTACGCTCACGAAAAGCGCTTTGCGTGCTACGTGCTCAACACCATCCTCGGCGGCGGCATGAGCTCCCGGCTGTTCCAAAACATCCGGGAGAAACGCGGCCTGGCCTACGCTGTCTTTTCCGGGCTTAGCACCTTCCAGGATGCCGGCGTCCTGAGCGTCTACGCCGGCACCGCTCCCGGCAACGCCAAAAAGGTCATCAGCCTGATCGTCGAAGAACTGCGCCACCTCAAGAACGTTCCCATCACAGCCGAAGAGCTGCAACGCGCCAAGGACTATCTGAAAGGCAGCTTGCTGCTGGGACTTGAATCAAGCGGCAGCCGGATGTCCAACATCGCCCGGCAGGAGATCTATTAAGATCG
>JAJYHU010000054.1 GCA_021784615.1 Acidobacteriota bacterium
CCTGCGAGCGCATAAGGCTTTTAGAATGAATATGTTGGTTTATTGTTGTTGGATGGTCGTGTCCGGAAGCCATAGGTAGCTGCGAGCATTTCTGGACAAATCAGGTCAGAATTTATTCCAGAAATGGATGACGGGGGTGGCGCTTGCGGCGTATGGCCTATCAGTGATGGCGAGTGACGCCGAACTTCTGGCGGGCGGTGAGAACAATGCCCGTCCCATCAAAATTAGGGGTTGCGGAGACGGCCTGCGGCAGGATATGTTGCAGAGCTTGGCCGGAGGGCCACGCTCCACACACCAGCGTACAGAGGAGACGCGCGGACAATGCGAGTGCTTGTGACCGGCGGCGCCGGATATATTGGAAGTCACACCGCGAAGGCTCTTGCCGAGGCCGGGCACGGCCCGATCGTTCTTGACGACCTCAGCACCGGGCACCGTTCGGCGGTCAAGTGGGGCCCTTTTATTGAAGGCGACCTGGGCGACCGCGAGCTTGTGGACAAGATTATCCGCGACGATCGCATCGAAGGCGTGCTGCACTTTGCCGCCTGCCTGCTGGTGGGCGAATCGATGACGAACCCGCAGAAATATTTCTGGAATAACGACGTCTCGACGCTGGGGCTGCTGGACGCAATGAAGGCGAACGGCGTGCAGAACATCGTCTTCTCATCCTCCGCGGCCACTTACGGCAATCCGGAAAAAGTTCCGATTCCGGAGGACCATCCCCAAAAGCCCGTGAACCCTTACGGGGAATCGAAGCTTTTTGTGGAGCGGATGCTTCACTGGTACGGCGCCGCTTACGGATTGCGATGGATGGCGCTGCGCTACTTCAACGCGGCGGGAGCGGACCCGGCAGGCGAAATCGGCGAAGAACACCATCCTGAAACCCACCTGCTGCCGCTGGTGGCGCAGGCGGCTCTCGGCGAGCGCGCGTCGGTCGAAATCTACGGCGCCGACTATCCCACGCCCGACGGAACCGCCATCCGCGACTTTATCCACGTCACCGACCTTGCCGACGCGCACGTGCGCGCCCTGGAGCAACTGGCCAAGGGCGGAGAAAGCGCGGCGCTCAATCTGGGAACGGGCAAAGGCCATTCCGTGCTGGAAGTTATCGAGGCGGTAGGAAAGCTGGCGAAAAAGGAAGTGCCGGCGAAAAAAGGACCGCGGCGCGCGGGAGATCCGGCCGTGCTGGTTGCGGACCCCGGCAACGCCCGGCGAGTGCTGGGATGGCGCCCCCGGCACTCCGACCTCGAAACGGTGGTCCAGAGCGCCTGGGCGTGGCATTCTTCAAAGGGTCCCAAAGGCCGCTAGCGTAGTGTCCGCGAAATAACTGGACAAGCGGCACGTCCGTAACGCCGGCATCCTGCCTTGCAAGTGCCGCCGGGACGGTGGCGCTACATTGTCCACTCCATTACAGGACACTACACTAGCGGCTATTCCACCGTAACGCTCTTCGCCAGGTTGCGAGGCTTATCCACGTCGCATCCGCGCAGCACCGCGCAGTGATAGGCAAAAAGCTGAAGCGGAATCACCGTGAGCAAGGGCATTACGGGATCCAGCGTGTGGGGAACCAGGATCACATCATCCGCAAGCGAACTTAACCTTGTGTTTCCGGGCGTTGCCACGGCGATCACGCGGCCGTCGCGCGCCCGAATTTCCTGGATGTTCGATGCAATCTTTTCATAGGAGCTGTCTTCCGGAACAATGGCCATGGTTGGGAACGAGGGATCAATCAGGGCGATGGGCCCGTGCTTCATTTCGCCGGCCGCGTAGCCCTCGGCGTGGATGTAAGCGATCTCCTTCAGCTTCAACGCGCCTTCCAGCGCCACCGGATATTGATATTTCCTGCCAATGTAGAGGAAGTGCCGGGCGTCGACGTATTTCTCCGCCAGCTTCCGGATTTGATCTGATTGCGTGAGAATTTCCCGAATCTGGTCCGGAACTTTTTCGAGCGCCCGGATCAGATTGAAACCTTCCTCATAGGAAAGGTCGCGGCTGCGGCCGATGAGCAGAGCCATCAGGGTGAGGATGGTCACCTGGGAAAGAAAAGACTTGGTTGAAGCGACGCCGATTTCAAGCCCCGCATGGCAATAAACTCCTGCATGGGTTTCGCGGGCGATCGAGCTCCCGACCACATTGACAAGGCCCACCACAAGGGCTCCCTTGCGTTTGGCCTCGCGCAGGGCGGCCAGGGTATCGGCCGTTTCACCGGACTGGCTGATGGCCAGAACCACGGTGTTCTGCCGCAGGTTCAATTTCCGGTAGCGGAACTCCGAGGCTAGCTCCACTTCCACCGTCAAATCCGTCAGCGCCTCAAAAACGTACCGGCCCAGCAGGCCCGCATAATAACTGGTGCCGCAACTCACGATGATCAGGTGGCGAGCCTGCTCCAGGCGGTCCAGAACCGATTCGAGGCCGCCCAGCTTGGCGACGCCTTCGGAATGGTTGAGCCGGCCGCGAATGGCGTTTTCAACCGTTTCGGGCTGCTCAAAAATTTCTTTGAGCATGAAGTGCGGAAACTCGCCAAGCTCATGCGATCCCATGTCGACGTCAATCGCCGTAACGCTGCGGTCGACTCGCCGGTTCTGCAGAGTGCTGATAAAAAACTTTCCCGGCTCAAGCCTGGCGACTTCATTGTCTTCAAGATAGACCACCTGGTCGGTGTGCTGGGCGATAGCGGAAGGGTCCGAAGCCGCCAGGGATTCGCCGTTGCCGATCCCTAAAACAATCGGACTGCCTCGCCTGGCGAGAATAATTTGATGAGGGTTTGAAACGTGGAGGACCGCGATTCCGTAAGTGCCTTCCACCTGAAGCAGCGCCTTCTGGACAGCGGCTTCAAGATCGCCCTGGTAGGCGCTTTCAACAAGGTGGGCAAGAATTTCCGTGTCCGTCTCGGAAGTGAAAACGTGCCCTTCACCCGAAAGGTTTTTCTTGAGCTGCAAGTAATTCTCAATAATGCCGTTGTGGACCAGGAAGATCTGCCCGGAACAATCCGAGTGCGGATGGGCGTTCGCTTCGGTGGGTTTCCCGTGGGTCGCCCAGCGCGTATGGGCGATGCCAATCGACCCCTCGGGCTTTTCCTGCCAGACCTTTCGCTCAAGGGCCGCTACTTTGCCCACGGCCTTTGCAACGTAGGGGCGCGGGCCGAGGATGGCAATTCCGCTTGAGTCGTAGCCCCGGTATTCAAGCCGCTTGAGGCCGTCAATCAGCACCCGGCTGGCATCCTGATGGCCAACGTAGGCGACGATTCCACACATCGAAGCTCCTTTTCCGGCAGCGCCAACCGGATTCCCCGGACGGCGAAAAACCACTAAACCAAAGAAGAAAAAACCGCCTTGAATCGCGGTCCCTGACGGCCGCCCGGTAAGCAAGCCAAGTCCGGCTGGTCCGGCCCCGTTAGTGTAGTGTCCGCGAAATAACTGGACAAGCGGTGCGTCCGTAACGCCGGCATCCTGCCTGCAAGTGCCGCCGGGACGGCGGCGCTACATTGTCCACTCAATTACAGGACGGTACACTAGAGCGCAAATTATAGCCCAACTCAAGTGTAGACCTAAAAACCTGCCGCCTCGAAAAAAATGCCTGAATCTTAGCAACCTATCGGAGTTTTTTTTCGTCTAATCAAACAATTCAACTCTGTGACTACCTGGGGAAGTGGGCGCTGCAGACTTACTTAATATAATCGCCCACTTCCCCCTTCCCTTTCGAGACCGCAGGCGGTTCTTTTCTTCTCCCGGCGCTCGGCGCTCTCCGAACCTTCGAGATTGGCCGCGCGCGCGGCGGCTATGCGGGGTGAGTCTCCGTCAAGCGGAGCTTGACGCGCGCTCCCTGCCCATATTTTCGCGTCAGCCAATCTTCCAAATCTTCTTGCAGCGCCTTCAGGTCCACTCGGAATCCCGCCTCAAGCAGGCCATCCGCCACCGGCAAGGCGTCATCAAACGCGGTCCGCCCGGTGAAGCTTCTCATCGAGAAATTGTCCAGCCAACCCACCGGGCACTCTCGCACCCCGCCCGGCCCAAGAATCTCAACGTGAATTTTTCTGGCAAACATGCTGATCGCCGACCTCGCTCGCTTCGCTTCCATCCGCGCGAATTCAAAAGCCGCTTTGGCCCGCCGGAAGAGCGCGCTTCCATCCTGGAAACCTGCGGACGCACCCGGCCGCTAGCCGCGCAGGAAGGAAAACCAACTTTTTTTCTTGGGCGCGCGCCTGGGACCGAGGGGTTGAGGCGCAGGAGGAAAGGGCTCGCCGTTCACCACCGCGGAAGGATTCTTTTCAAACAATAAATCGGCCGTTTCTTTTCCCTTGGCCGCGGCAACTTTTTCATAGCAGGCGGAAAGCCCCGGCGGCCGGCGAACCAGATCGTGGGCGTCGGAAGCGAAAAAGTGGATAAGGTTGCGGTCAAGCCATTCCTCAGAAAGCGCCTGGGCCTTTGACCCAAAGCCCCCCAGGTAGGATTTGGCCGTGACTTGCACCAGGCATCCGCGCGTCGCCCAGTGGAAAAGCAGCTCCGGCTTGGCCTGGATTGTAGGATTCCTCTCCGGATGAGTCAGAATGGGAATGAAGCCGGCAACTTCGATCTCATAGAACACGTTGTCCATCTGTTCAGGGACAAAATGTTCGCCGAATTCCACCAGAAGGTAAGAGCTGTGGTTGATCGTAAAGTTCGAGCCGTCCGCTGTGAGTTTTTGGATATTATCGTACGAGAGATGGAAATCGCAGCCCAGCAGAAGCTTGGGAGTCTCACCCACGGCAGCCTGCAGCTCCTGCAGCTTGGCCCGATTAGTTTTCGGATCGAAGGCGTACTTGTAGTTGCAGTGCGGCGTCGCCACCAGGCAGGTAGTACCGTCCTTGCCCGCCATTTTACACATGGCCACGGCGACATCAAAGCTTATGGCCCCGTCATCAACGCCGGGCAGCGGATGGCAGTGAATATCAATCAAACGGGTTCTTCCCCTTAGGAGGCGGCGCGAGCCGCTCCTTGAAAATTCTTGAATCCTCTGAAGCCTGCCCCTCGCGGGACTATACTTAGTTTAACGCTTTATCCCGGCCGCCGGTCAAGGTAGCCGCAGCAACGCTCTTCAAAAAGCAGGAACGCTCCTTGTGACGGCGCCACCATGCGGTCAAACATCGAAGGATGAACACCCAAGAAATAATGTTTCGGAATCTGCAAAAATCGGGATTTCGATGAATCGCAAATACCAAAAGCAATATAAAACCAGCGTCCGAAGCCATACTCGATTATACAATTAACTAAACAGTACTTTTACTAATGCCTTTAAGAATCAACGCTTAAGGCAGCGTGGAAAATTTCATGGCGCAATATTAACCTTTGGACTCGCTCGTGCTCTATCCCTAGCAGAGTTCGTCCGAGTGAGACCTCAGAATGTGAGGGTTTACCGGAACGTAGCTCAGAGATTAGACCCAAGACCCGACGCTTGGAGGGGGGACGATTTTCCCCCTCTTTTTTTTGTATACCTTTTTCCCCATCCTTTTCATAAACTCATTGTTTCAATCTCTGCCTCGCTGTTTTGGCCGTGAGGCTGGCGGATAGAATCCCGAAGTCTTTGTTGCGCTTGACTGCGGAATTCCCGTTCGCTACATTGCCCCAAAAGCGTCCTTCGATTAGGATAGAAGTCTCCTAAGCCGATGCCAGACATTTCCATCGACCGATTCCTCAAGCGCCACGTTCAATCCGTCCAGGATTTCACCTATTTACTTACTGCCGCAATCTGGAACCTTTTCAGTTCTCCCCGCTACGTCGCCGACACGCTGATCCAGATGGATATCATCGGAGTCGGCTCATTGCCGATTGTGCTGATGACCGGTTTTTTTACGGGCGGCGTTCTCGCCTTGCAGACTTATCGAACCCTCAGCACGTTCGGCGAAGTGGCGATCCTGGGGCAAGTGGTCTCGCTATCGGTGGTAAGGGAGTTGGGTCCCGTGCTCACATCCCTGATGGTGGCGGGAAGGAACAGCTCCGGCATTGCGTCGGAGATCGGGTCGATGCTGGTCAGCGAGCAGGTTGACGCCATGCGGGCTCTCGGAACGGACCCTGTCCGCAAGCTGGTAACCCCGCGCCTTTACGCGACAGTCATCACGCTGCCGTTGTTGACGATTCTTTCCGACTTTTGCGGGATGCTGGGAGGATTTTTTGTAAGCTACTACACGGTCCATCTGTCATCGGTCGAGTACTGGACCTACGCCTATCAGGCCCTGACTTTCCAGGACGTCACGCAGGGATTGCTCAAGCCTTTCTTGTTTGCGGTCATTATCGCTTTGGTGGGATGTTACTTTGGGCTGAGCACGCGGGGCGGCACCGAGGGCGTGGGCCGCTCAACCACCCAGGCCGTCGTTGTGGCTTCGGTCCTGATTCTGGTGGTTGACTTTTTCGTCACCAAGTTCCTGATTGCGATTCATTTCTTTTGAGGCCCTTTGAAAATTGCCGCGGGAAACTGGTGCCAGGACATGCCGACGGAGGGTTTGACCGTTCCAGGCAGCTTCCCGCGCCCAGCATCCGAGAGCCGGCGGTTCGCATGAATTCAACACCCGTCATCGAACTTAAAAACGTCTGGCTTTTCTTTGACGAAAAGACCGCCCTGTCGGACGTCTCTTTCAAAGTGGAACGGGGCGAGACGCTAATCCTGTTGGGAGCCACGGGATCGGGTAAATCCGTCACCCTCAAGCTGGTCCTGGGCCTAATCAAGGCCGACGACGGCAACGTGCTGGTGGAGGGGCGGGACGTGGGTCCGGTCCGGGAAACCGATCTTCGCCTGATTCGCCAGGGAATGGGAATCGTCTTCCAGGAAGGCGCGCTGTTCGATTCGCTCTCCGTATACGAAAACGTCGCCTACCGGTTGCGGGAAGAAGGCCTCCGGGACGAGAGCGCAATCGAAAGCCGCGCCCGGGAGGTTCTCAGCTTTGTGGAGCTGGAGCCCGCGATCGAAAAAATGCCTTCGGAATTGTCCGGAGGGATGCGGCGCCGGGTTTCCATCGCCCGCGCCATTGTGAACAATCCCCCCATCATGCTCTATGACTCTCCCACCGCGGGCCTCGATCCCGTGACCGCCCAAACCATCAATCACCTGATCCTCAAGCTGCGCGACGTCAACGGGGTAACTTCGATCGTGGTGACGCACCGGTTCCAGGATGCTTATTGGC
>JAJYHU010000001.1 GCA_021784615.1 Acidobacteriota bacterium
TGCCACGCTGCGGATGACCCTCGCGCAGCTTTTGCTGCGGCGGCTTAAGGGCTGCCCCTATTGCGGGACGCCATTTCTATAACACAGTAGTACCAGCATACTGTAACACAAGTTGATAGCTTAAGCAAGCTCCGTAGGAGCGGCAGAAGTTAGCCCACGGCGCAAGCCGAATACGCGTTAACCTAAGATCGCCATTCAAACCGCTTGCGCTTCCGCGGCGTAGCAGCCAGGGCTTTGCTGATCGCCAACCATTGGTTGATCACGGCAATCAGGTGTTGCGGTAGCAGCAATGCCGCGCCTCCAGCGCATTGGTGCGCACTTCAAGCAGCCCCCGCACAACAAGCTGATCGAGCACGAGCATTACATTGCCCGCTACGGCGAAGACATGCCGGAAGTGCGCGACTGGAAGTGGCCTTACTGATTAGGAAGCGGAATCCAGCAGGGCTGGTGTGGTATGATGCGCCGTTGCCGCAGTTTATCCGGCGCGGGAATGTTTCTAAACAATACCTTGCGCCAGGCGTGATAAGGAGAAAGATGGATCGTCGCTTGTTTATGGAGATTGCCGGAGCAGGGCTCGCGGCCTCGATGGCGGATTCAGCGTGGGCCTTGCCCGCGCAATCCGGTGCCGCTCCGGTGGTTCGCGTCAAAGCTGATCCCGCGAGGCCCGTCATCAGCTTCCTGAGTTGGGATACGGAAGGCGGGCCGCGGGCGGACTCGAACCTGCTGCGCGATGATGCGCCGGTGTCTCTTGAGATTCGGACTGATGGCGCGTGGCATCCTGCCGGGCAGCTTCCGGTTCGCCGCGCTTCGGGGCCTGGAACGGGATATGCGATTCAGGTTCGGCCTGGCTTGAAACTTGTGTGGCGAGTCGCGCAAACCAGCGGCGGCTTGAGCTTTGATTTCTCCTCCTCCGGCAGCGGCCTTTATGCCATCACCGGCATCCGATTGCGATTTCCTTTTAACCCGCGTTTGACTCCCACCACCTTCTTGTCCGGCCAGTGGTGGGGCGATGGAAGTTTCAGCCTGCCCGGTATCTTGAGCGCGCCGGACTTCGGCCAGATGCTCGTTTCAGCCTCAGACGGCGCGGAAGTCAAGGGACATCTTGAGGGCGACCGGAAACAGGGAACGATGGATCTGGTTCTCCGGCTTCCCATTCCGCTCGAAGCCACGCCTTACCGGCTTACGTTCCAGCCGGTCCGCCTTGATCCTCCCGCGGGCCTTGAGGGCTCACCGCTTTGGCCGCTGGCGCGCCGCGCCTGGTTCAACGCCTGGCAGCCGACAGCGGAATGGGGAGATCAATCCACTCCCGCAAGCTCGCCCGCCGGCGTCTTGGGGAACAACGTGATCAGCGATCCCGCCAGCATGTCCCTGGTGTTTTACAGCGATATGGCCTTCTGGTTTCCAAAGGTTGCCGGAATTTCCATCGCTTCCCTGGTGCGCCAGACCGCAGAATGGTGGATGAACGATCGCACTTCCCCGGAAGGCGTGGTGGCCGGTTACTGGGATTGGAGGATTTTTCTCGACGCCAACACCGGGCCGCTGATCGCCGCCTGGGACTACGTCGAATCCACCAACGATCTCGGCTGGATTCTGCACAGGATTTCGCAGTTGGAGTTTATCGCCGAATATTACGTCCGGCGCGATGTGGACCAGGACGGCCTGGTGGAGGCCGTGCAGAGCGGCGATGCCGGCACGCTCCGCGGCCACGAGCGCGGCTGCTGCTGGTGGGACGCGCTCAACTGCGGCGGCAAAGACGGTTACTCGAACGCGCTGATCTACCGCGCGTGGATGTGTCTCGCGGATCTTGAATCGAAGCTCAGCCGCCACAAGCAGCAGGCCCGGTATCTTGAGCTTGCCCGCAAGCTGAAGGCCGCGTACGTGAAAACCCTCTACAACCCGAAAACCGGGTGGCTCGGGTGGTGGCGCAGCTCGGATGGCGAGCTGCACGACTACGCGACGCCCGTGGTGAACGGCATGGCCATTGAATACGGCCTGGTGGAACCGGCCCTGGGCCGAAAAATTCTTGACCGCCTGTGGAGAAAAATCGCCGACGCAGGATTTACCCGTTTCGAACTGGGATTTCCGTGCACGCTGGCGCCGGTCCGCCGCGCCGATTATTTGACCCCGAACGCAATCGGATGTCCCACGCGGCCCGACGGGTCGGACACGTTCCAGCAATACATGAACGGCGGAATCACGGCCGGCCAAATCCTGCATTTCCTGGCGGCGCATTATGTTGTTGGAGAGCCCAGCCGCGCCGACCGCGCTTTGCGCGCCATGCTGGCGAGGGCGCTTGGCGGCGGATTCCAGGACGGCGTCACCAACAAGGCCGGCAAAGGTATTGACTGGACCACCTGGGCGGGCAAGCCTTGCGGGTATGAAGGTTACCTTGCCGACGTCTACTTTTTTCTCCAGGCAGTGCTGCTGCGCGAACCTTCCTTCCGCCGCCGCTACTATCGTCCCACTCAAAGCGTGTAACAACGCCCGGAGGTGTGATCGTATCGTCCTGCCGGCAGCTTCCCCGCGGGAAGCATCTAACGTTTTTGCGCCTGCTCCCGCAGTTGATCGAGCGGCGGCACTGCGCCGCCGCTGGCCTATGGCAACGCGCCGCGGGAGATCCTGTTATTATTAAGTATGAAAGACAACTTCGGACAGATCTTTCTTTTGGCGCTCTTTCGCACTTCCCGCAGCATCGCGGCGGGCATGATCACCATCGCCTTCCCGTACCTAGTGCTGACCACTCGTCATTACGGCGCTCTCAAGCTGGGCCTGCTTTATACTTCCGCCGCGCTTGCCACCGCGGCCTTTAGCCTGCTGTGCGGATTTTTGACGGACGTTTGGGGACGAGGCAGAACGCTTTTTCTGGCGGGCCTGATGCTGCCCGTAAGCTCCGGCATTGTGTGCCTTTCAAGCCGCCTGCCGGCGCTGTTTGTGGCCTGCATTCTGGGCGGCTACTCGGCCACCGGGTCGCTGATGGGCGGCGGAGTGGGCGGCGCGGCGCAGCCCATCCAGAACGCCGTGATCGCCGACCTGACAACTCCGGAAAATCGCACGTCCTGCTATTCCATCCTGACGTTTTTGAGCGGCATGTTCGCGGCCTTTGGAGCGCTCATGGCCAGGTTCTTTGAAATTCAGGAACTCTTTGTGGCGGCCACGCTCATCTCCGGCGTCGGCCTCGTGGCGCCCTTTTTTCTGAAGACCGAAAAGGTTCGGGGCAATATCCGCCGGCTGCACAGCAAGCTGGTGATCGGCAAGTTCACTATCACCGGCATCCTCAATGGATTCACCCAGGGTTTGGTCGTGCCCTTCCTGATCCCTTTTTTTGTGATCGTGTTTCACGTTCCGAAATCAAAGATGGGCGTCTACGCCTTTGCCGGCGGCCTGCTGGCGGCCGTTGCGCTATTGGCCGCGCCGCAGCTTGAGCGGCGTTGGGGATTTGTGAAGAGCATTGCGGTCACGCGCGGGCTGGGGACCGTGCTTGTGCTGCTGTTGCCCTTCTGCCATGTTTATGCCATCGCTGTGGCGATTTATCTGGTTATCCCCGCGTTGCGCGTGACGGCGGTGCCCGTGCAGCAAACCGCGCTCACCGAAATGGTTCACCAGGATGAACTCGGCCGCGCCATGGGCATCAACCAGGTGGCGCGCCTCGGAGCGTCTTCCGGCGGCATCATGCTGACCGGATACCTGTTTGAAATTTCTGAAATTCCACTGCCGTTCTGCATCTACGTCGCCGCTATGGCCCTCAACATTTATCTCTATTTCCGCTTCTTCCCTCCCGCCGCTCAGGACGATTCAGCCGAAACGTGAGCCGGCGGACAAAAGCCCGTAGCAGACCTCCGGTTCTGAGGTCCGCGGCTTTTCCTTTCGATTTCCTCGCCAATGGCGGCGTAAAGCCGCCGCTACGTCAAACTGCCCCAACCGCGCAGCACCCTTCCCGCAGAACAATAATCTAAAAGCTAAACGGATTCGGCAATGCTAAGCTGGTGTGGGAGTCAGGCTGCGAGTCGCGCCGTCCTCTAGGGCGGAATTCGGGGCTGGAGCCCCGCAAAAGCATGCCGGGCTGAAGTCCGGCGCTACTACTCGCGCGCGGGAATCTAATGCACAAACCCTTAACCCCACAGGTCATTTTGGATGTTTTTCGCAAAAAGCCTGAGAAGGAGTTCCGCGTACAGGACCTCGTTCGGGCGCTGCACTTGCGTTCCAGCCAGGCGCGCGAGCTGAAGCGCCTGCTGCACGTGCTTGGGGAAGCCCGCAAAATCAACGAATCCAAAAAGAGCTATTACACTCTGGCGGTTCCCCTTCATCTCCACGGCGAGCCTCATGGCAGGCCGCGGCCCGGAGCGGAAAAACGCGGCAGCCGGAGAGCGGCGGAGCGCGCCCCGGAGCGGCAGCCGGGACCTGTTGCGCCCGCGCCGGCGGCGAGCAACCTGGTCACCGGCCGCCTGGTGGGGCATCGTGACGGCTACGCTTTTGTGGTTCCCGACCAGCCGGTTGCAGGGACCGATCAGGACATTTTTATTCCTCCCAAGGCATCGGGCCCGGCGCTGCACGGAGACCGCGTGGAGGTGCAGGTGGTTCGCTCGCGGCCTGATTGGCGCACGCAGTTTTCCCGCCGCGCCCAGCCGAGCAACCGCGTGGAAGGCCGCGTTTTGCGCGTCATCGAGCACGCGCAGAAGACCGTGGTGGGGCAGTTCCGCGCCGCGAGCCCGGCAAGCTTTGTGGTTCCCTTTGACCGGCGAATCCATCATGAAATTCTCATTCCGGCAGGGCACGAGCGGCCGCCCTCGGACGAAACCCGGCACCGGCAATACGGCGGGGAATCGGAGGGCAAAGCTTCCCGCGAGCGCGCCCGCCACAAAGCCGACCTCCGCGAACTCGACGGCATGATCGTGGACGTGGAACTCGTCGAATTCCCTCGGCCCGGCGCACCGCCCAGCGGGCGGGTGATCGAAATCCTGGGCCGTCGCGATGAATTCGGCGTGGATGTGGAGATCGTCATCCGCAAGCACCACCTGCCGCACCGCTTCCCTGCGGAGGTGCTGGCGGAGGCGGAGAACTCGCCGCAATTCATCTCGGAAGCTGAACGCCACGGCCGCCGCGACTTCCGCGCCCTGCCCATCGTGACGATTGACGGCGAAACCGCCAAGGATTTTGACGATGCCGTTTATGTCGAGCGGATCGAGGGCGGCTATCTGTTGCAAATTCACATTGCGGACGTCAGCCATTACGTGCGGCCGGGAACGGCGCTTGACCGCGAGGCGCGGCTGCGCGGCAATTCGGTTTATTTTCCCGACCGCGCCATCCCCATGCTGCCGCTCGAGCTTTCAAACGGCATTTGCAGCTTGAACCCATACGTCGAGCGCCTGGTGATGTCCGCGCTGATGGAAATCGATTCCCAGGGCCGCACCGTCCGCTCAGAGCTGGTTCCAGGCATCATCCGCAGCGCCGAACGCATGACCTACACCGCCGTGCGCGACATCCTGGCGGGGGAGCCCGGGGCGTGCCGCCAGTACCACGCGCTGGTCCCTAATTTCAAGCTGATGGAAGAGCTGGCGCACATTCTTACCCGGCATCGTGAGCGCCGGGGCTCGATTGACTTCGACTTGCCCGAGCCGGAAATTGAATTCGATGAGTTTGGGAGGATGACCGGCGTCACGCGCTCGGAGCGCAACGTGGCGCACCGCATCATTGAGGAATTCATGCTGGCGGCGAATGAAGCCGTGGCCGGTTATCTGGAACGCAAAGCCGTCCCTTCGCTCTATCGCGTCCATGACAAGCCCGACCCCAAGAAGGTTCTGGAATTCGAAGAGATTGCCGCGACGTTCGGCTATTCGCTTGGGATCAAGCTGCCCTCGGTTGCGCGGCTGCCCGTCCACCTGCGGGACGAACGGCGCCGCCATCCGCAGTCGCACGAGCGCCTTCCAAAAGTCGAGATCGAAATCACGCCCCGGCATTACCAGCGCCTCACAGAGCGGATCGAGGGCAAGCCCGAAGAGCGCATTCTTTCTTACCTGATGCTGCGTTCGCTCAAGCAGGCCCGCTACGCGGATGAAAACCTGGGCCACTTCGCCCTGGCGGCGGCAGCTTACACTCATTTCACTTCGCCCATCCGCCGGTATCCCGACCTGATTGTGCATCGGATGCTGAAAACCGCTCTCCAGGAACGCGCCGGACGTGCGAAGCCCGCGGAAGCGCGAGAGCGCGGAGCTTCACATGCCTCAAGCCGCCATGCTCATTCTCAAAAGACCGCTCCGGCTGCCGTCAGCCCTGAAGAACTGCGCGCCCTGGCGCTTGAGACTTCAGAAGCCGAGCGGCGCGCCCAGGATGCCGAGCGGGAATTGATCGAACTCAAGAAGATCGCCTTCATGGCTCAGCACCTGGGGAATGAGTTCGATGCTCTCATCATTTCACTCACCAAGCACGGACTCTTCATCGAACTTACCGATTTATTCGTTGAAGGGTTTGTCTCGCTTGAAAGCCTGGAAGACGACCGGTACGTCTACCGCGAAAGCCAGCGCGCCGTGGTGGGCCGGCGCAGCAACAAAACTTATCGTCTCGGCGACCGTGTGCGCGTGCGCCTGGACCGCATCGACCGTAGCGGAAGCAAGCTGGAATTCTCCCTGGTCGATTGACGTGGTGCTTTCTGAATTGCCAAGAAACGATCTTTCATGTGGGATCGATGGAGTTGTCCGACTTGCGGGCACAAGCTATCGAATAAAACCCATACCGGGTAAAGGCCACATTTATCGTTAACTTCAACGAAAGGTAAATTCCAACGGGATAATTATTTCGAGATCGGTGAAGCCGGGGCCGCGCCACTGCCCGGCGTGGGATCCGTATGAGCCGAGACGGTCAAGGTCGGGCTCCCCTGCAGCCGGACCTCATTTCCTTTCCTGCCCTGTATAAGTTCAACAGCACCCTCTTCTTTCAGGATATAGAGAACCGAATTGATCGTCGACGCGTTCAATGTCTTCCTCAGCTCTGATGCGGAATGCCACTGACCATCTTTAAGAATATCTTTCACTTTATCTGCCTTCGAGACTCTATCCTTGACGATTTCGATTTCGTGCCTCCCCCCGGAAGCAGGCAGATAATTCTTCATTTGCAACAGGTACTCCACGACTTGCTCACGTTTGGGTTGGTAG
>JAJYHU010000392.1 GCA_021784615.1 Acidobacteriota bacterium
CAGGAAAGCCATGCATTCCTTCTCCAGTCGGGGCTTCTGTGCATTTGCACATTTTTCTGCTAGGATTCCGGTGTGAGCAGGGAATCGGGGCGCAAACGGATCCTTGAGTTGGGATGTGGCCGGGCAAAAACTCCCGGAGCCATCGGAGTGGATTTGAACCGGGAGGCTACCGGAGCCGATCTGATTTGTGATCTGAACGATCCCTTGCCCTTTGCGGACAGCGTATTTGACGAAACGCGCGCTGTGCATGTTATTGAGCATCTTGATGATATTGTCCGCGCCATGAGCGAGATTCATCGGGTGACCCGGCCGGGAGGCCTTGCTTACGTGGTTACGCCTCATTATTCCGATTACAGTTCCTGGTGTGACCCGACTCATCGCTGGCACTTGAATAGTTTTTCGTTCTTTTACTTCAGTTCATTGCACGGGCAGCATCCCTGGTACACGCGGCTTGTGCTTTCGGAACGCCGCTTGCACGTGGAGCTGGCGCGAATCTGGAAATGGATGGGGATCGGCTGGGCCGTCAACCATTCCGTGAAGCTTCGGCGCTTGTGGGAGATGTACCTCTGCTTCATCGTTCGCGGCAAGCAAATGGAATTTACTTTTGAAATTGTCAAGCAGCCGTGACCAAGGCGCTGCGCATGGACCCGAGTTCGAGGATGCGCGAACCATCCTCGGCGGCGATCATAATTCGGAGATCTTTTTCTGGGCCATCAAGCAAACCTTACGGATGAATCTCAGGCGGGTTCGAGCATTCTTGCGAAGTTTCGCGCCCTTTTATCCCGAGTGTGCTTTTACCTGCCGGCAGAGATATCCGGGCGCTGGGCCTCGATCTTCTTCAGCCTGTCGATCCTGACGCTGCTGTTCTCCCTGGCTGCTTCGCAGGTTTTTCTGGCGGCTGCGGGAATCGCCTACGCGGTCCACCTCTTCCGGAACCACCCACGAATCGCCTTTTTGCCCATCAAGCTTCCGCTGGCGCTTTTTATCGTTTGGACAATCGTTTCGATGTTCTGGGCGGTCAACCCGGCGGCCGGGGGATACCAAATTCGCAAGATGGTGTTGTTTCTCATTTTGCTGTTTGCGGTGAACCTCATCCTCCATTTGAAGCACCTTGAAGCCCTCTATCGGGTGTTGTACGTTGAAGCCGCCATCGCCGGCGTGTATGCCGCCGCGCAATTCGTGATCCAGTACCGCGCGGTCCGCGCCGCGCACCCCCGCCACATTTATTATTTTATGACCCAGCAGCGCATCACAGGGTTCATGGGCCATTGGATGAATTTTGGGGGCCAGCAAATGCTGGTCTTTGTGATGCTCCTCGCCTACCTGCTTCTTCGGCCCCGAGTGAGCAAGATCTGGTGGCTTGTTGCCGGCGTCGTGGCATTTTCAATCATTCTGAATTTCACTCGCGGGGTGTGGGTGGGTTGTTTTGTGGCGGCCCTTTACCTTCTGGCCCGCTGGAAAGCTAAATTGCTGTGGGGTGTGCCCGTCCTCATAGGAGCAATCCTGCTGGCGTCGCCGCGCATGCTCCGAGAGCGGCTGGACTCCATCGTCCGTCATGGAAATGACAAATCGATTGCGATGCGCTTTGAGATGTGGAACGTCGGGTGGAAGATGATCAAGAAGCATCCCTGGGTGGGCGTGGGACCGAACAACATCAACGAGGACTATGTGGAGTATCTCCCGCCCGGGAAATCGCCCGACCCGGGATATCACGCGCACTTGCACAATGACTATATCCAGTTCGCCGCCGAACGCGGCCTGCCGTGCCTTGCCGCCTATCTCTGGATGATGGGCGCGTTGCTTTGGAACTATTTTAAAATTCGTAAAAAGTCCGTCACCGGCCGATGGATTGTTGATGGAGCAATTGCGGCATGGCTGGCTCTGGCTGTCGAAGGTTGCTTTGAGTTCAATTTTGGGACTTCGCCGGTGCTCATGATGTTTCTCATTGTGGCTGCCACTCCTTTTGTGGTGGCTCAGGCGGAAACATCGGAAGTCCGGCAACAGCGCCGCTGACTTCCCGATCTCTGCTGTCCTCTACTATGCCTTCCAAACGTCAAATGCTCCGCAGCTCAACGGTGGTGGCGGCGTTTTCTTTTGTGGGCAGCCTCGCCGGGATATTGGTTGAAATCTGCATCGCCGCCAAGCTGGGCCTTTCAAGAGCCTCGGACACTTTTTATGTTGCCTACACGGTTCCTTACATCATTACCAATCTGATTTCCGCCACCGGGCAATTTTCGTTAGTGCCGTTTTACTCTTCGCTTGAAGCTTCCCATCCTCCTGAGGACATCTGGCGCGGCCTCAGCTACGCCGCCAACATGGTCTTTTTAAGCCTCAGTGCGCTCGCGGCGCTGGGTGTGCTGGCGGCGCCCTGGATCATCCGGGGAATTGCGCCGGGCTTTACTCCCGCGCAGACAAAGCTCGCCACCCAGCTTGCCCGCTGGCTTTTCCTGGTGATTGTTCCGGCAGGCGTGGCCGAGACCATTCGCTCGTTCCTGCTTAGCCAGCATCGTTTTGCCATTCCTTCCTCAGCCAGCCTTTTCAGGAACGTCACGGTGGTGGCCAGCATTCTGTTGGGATTCAAACGGTATGGTTTCTACAGCATCGTCTTCGGATACCTGGCAGGCTATGTTCTGCAATTTGCCGTGATGGCGGGGCAGCTTTTGATCTCTTTCCCGGTTCGCTATTGGGCAAGCCTCAAAGGCTCCGGCGAAGCGTTCCGCAACCTGCACGGGGCGGGCCTTGCTCAGGTGACGACCGCACTCAGCTGGCAGGGTTTGGTGATCGTCGAAAGAATCATTGCTTCCTTTCTGCCTCCCGGGACCCTGACGGCGCTCGCTTACAGCATCCGGATCATGTCGGCGCTGGCGGAAGTGCTGGCGGGCAGCGTGGGCACGGCCGTGCTGCCCACGCTATCCAAAGCCTTTGCGCGCCGCCAGATGGAAACCGTGCGCAAGGTGTTTCGCGATACGCTTGAGTTCGGCCTGGTCCTGACCAGTCCGGCCTTCGTATTTTGCCTGATGGTTCCTCATGACATCATTCGCCTGGTTTTCGAGCGGGGCCGGTTCACTGCCGCAGCGACCGCTCTGATGTCTCAGATTTTCTTTTATTACATTCTCAGCATCTTCCTCTATGCGGCCCTCCGGGTGCTGAACTTTTATTTCTTCGCGCGCAACGAAGCCCGGCTGTTTGTGCGGCTCAGCCTGTTTCAGTTCAGCCTGAACATTGCGTTTGATTTCTTTTACGTCTTCGCACTGCACCTGGGCGCCATTGGCATCCCGCTGGGCTTTTTAACGGGCACTGCGGCCACGTGCGGGCTTGCGGTTTGCCGAAATTACGGCGATCTCCGGGATTCGCTCGACCGGTCCCTCGGCTTCCTGGCCCTGAAGGTGGCGACGGGGATCGCATTGGCCTCGGTCGCGCTCGAAGGCATGAAGCTTTGGCTTCACGCGCCTCACTCGGGTCTTGGAAATTTCGTTTTCCTGGCCGAGGTAGGATTGATCGAAACCGCTGTTTTCTTTGCGGTGCTCTTTGTAACCCGGGCCGTGCGGATTTCGCAGATCACGGCATTATGGAGCCGCCTGGAAGAATCCTAGGGCGGCGGCGTTTGCGGTTCACGAGGAGAGATCAAGCGGGATGGGAATGAGCGATCGTTTATACAAAGAACTGCTGAGAAAGCTCAGCCGCCGGTCGCGGCGCAGGAAGTTTGAGCTTTTCCAGTCGGTTTTCCAGCCGGGGCCCGAGGATTGCATCCTCGACGTGGGTGCGAGCGGCCAGCCCTTCACCGGTTACACCTTTGAGGATTATTACCCCTACCTGGAACGCATCGTGGCGGGCGGCATCGATCCGCGCGAAGTGCGGGACGCGCGGCGGCTTTATCCAAAAGTGAAATATGCCATGTTCGACGGCTGCGCGCTTCCTTTCGCGGACAAATCCTTTGACATCGTCTTTTCCAATGCCGTGATCGAGCACATCACGGGCGAAGGCCGGCAGGAGCAGTTCGCGCGGGAGATCAGGCGCGTGGGCAAAAGCTGGTTTGTGACCACGCCGAATTACTGGTTTCCCCTTGAGAGCCATTATCATCTGCCCTTCATCCAGTTTTTGCCGCGCAAGGCGCAATGCGCCTACAACCGCCTGTTCGGTACCGCCATCCCCAAAGGCACGCTTGAGGATCTGGCCCTGCTCTCCGCCCGGCAATTGCAGCGATTGTTCCCTGCAAGCCGCGTGGTCAAAATGCGTGTGACGTTCTGGCCCGAGACGCTGGTGGCCTATTCGGTGGCCCCCAAAGTCCGCTCAGTTTTGTAGCGCCGGGCTTTAGAGTCTGTGTGATAACTGTTCCCAGCCTTGTCATTCCGATCCCGTTCGCCCTCCGCTTGCGAACGGCCCCGAACGAAGTGAAGGCGGCTCAGGATAAACTCCGCGAGGAATCTCGCACTGGAATCCCAACACTTACGAGATTCCTCGTCGCCTGCGGCTCCTCGGAATGACACACAACTTGGGTTATCACACAGACTCTTCAGCCCGGCCCGGCCCCTTGATTCGCGAATATTTTGACGGCATAATCGACCGGCTGCGGCAGCATTCGGCGAGGAACCGAGTTTTGTAGCGCTTTGGCCCGGCCCGGCCCCTTATTATGGATCAGAAGAACGTTGCGGTTTGCATCATTGTTGAAAACCTTCCGTTACCTTTTGGCCGGCGCACCTGGCAGGAAGCCTACACGCTGACCGAGGCCGGCTATCGCGTATCGGTGATCTGCCCCAAGGGCCGGGGATTTGAAAAGAGCCGTGAAACGATCGATGGAATTGAAATCTACCGGCACCGCCTGTGGGAGGCTTCCGGACCTTTCGGCTACCTGTTCGAATATGCCTGGGCGCTTGTTTCGGAATTCTGCCTGGCGCTCAAGGTCTACCGCCGGACGCGCTTCCGGGTGCTGCACGCTACAAACCCTCCGGACACTCTCTTTCTGATCGCCCTGTTCTTCAAGCTCTTCGGCGTGCGATTCATCTTTGACCATCACGATCTGAATCCTGAACTCTTTGAGGCGAAGTTCGGAAAGCGCGGCCTGCTTTATCGCCTTGTCTGCCTGGCGGAACGCCTGACGTACCGCACGGCAACCGTTTCGATTGCCACGAATCAGTCCTATCGCGAAATTGCCGTCCGCCGCGGCGGCATATCTCCGGACCGCGTTTTTATCGTTCGAAGCTGCCCGGACTTGAAGAACATTCGCCCGCAACCGCCGGACCCCGCGCTCAAGGAAGGCAAAGCCTATCTGGTGGTCTATGTGGGAGTGATGGGGCCGCAGGATGGGCTGGACCTGCTGCTCGAATCGGTTGAATACATACTTAGGAGCGCGAACCGCGGCGACGTTATGTTCGCGATCGTCGGAGCGGGAACGGAATTGCCGCTCCTGAAAGAAATTGCAGCCCGGAAAGGCCTTGGCTCTCACGTCAGGTTCACCGGCCGCATCCCCGACGCCGAACTCGCCGCTTACCTTTCCACTGCTGACCTTGGCGTCGCGCCCGACCCGAAGAACCCCATGAATGACGTTTCCACCATGAACAAGATTCTGGAATACATGGCCTATGGGCGGCCGCAAGTTATCTATGACCTAACTGAAGGCCGCCGCTCGGCGGAAGACGCCGCGCTCTACGCCCAGCCTAACGATCCTGTGGATTTTGCGAAACAGATTTTAACGCTGATTGATTCTGAGGAGCTACGCCGGACCCTTGGCGAGCGCGGCCGCAAACGCATCGAGCAACTTCTAAACTGGGACATCGAGAAGCGCGCGCTGCTCAAGGCGTATGCGACCGCGCTGGAAAACCGCTAGGGACGGTATGGCCCCGCACAATCGCGGCGGCCTCACAATCTTGCATTCGGCAGGCGTGAGGTGTATACAATGTTGGCTCTTGTGCGGGCGTCGGCGCTGCGGGATTTTTGCGGCCCGGGAAGATTTGGGGAAGAGGATCGCTGCGCGGGCGCGATCGACCATGAGGCTGCGCTGCGGCGTCGATCCGGCTTGATATCGATCACCGAGGAGGGTGTATGAAACGGGTATTTTGCCTGGCGGCAATGCTGGCGGGTGTGGCGCTGGCTTTTGGCGGGGGGAACAGCCGGCACGGACTGGTTGGGGGATTTCCCGTAAAAGACGGGCGTCCGGTTTTTCCGATTGGGTTCTATCAAATGCCGAAAACCAACGCGGCGCTCAAAACCATGGCGAAGGCCGGCATCAACCTGGTCCAGTGCGGGAACGCGGAAGATTTGAAGCGCGCGAGAGCGGCAGGGATGATGGGATGGGTGGTGTTGCCGCTCGCATCAACGGACGAGGCAAAAATCCGCGAGACGGTTGAAGCCCTCAAGGACAATCCGGCCCTGGTTGCCTGGGAAGGCCCGGATGAGTTCGTCTGGAACCTCAAGCCTGCTGACCAGCCGTCGTTTAACACTCCAGAGGCCATCGAACATGCGGAGGTGAAAGCCCGGACGCTCATGCCGCGGCTGCTGAAGAACATCCGCCTGGTGCGGAGCCTCGATAGCCGGCACCCCATCTGGATCAATGAAGCCGCGGAAAGCGACATGAAACTGGTCCGCGAGTATATGGGGCGCATTGACATCACCGGGTGCGACATCTACCCGATTCACGGCTACGGCCGGCACCCGAGCGTGGTGGGCGATTATACGGACCGCTTTCTGAGCCTGGGAGAAAACCGGCCGGTCTGGATGGTGCTGCAAGGGTTCGGCTGGCAGGACCTGCACGATCCTCACTTCCAGGAGTCCCTCGCCTACCCGTCGTTCCCGGAAACCCGGCTGATGGCTTACTCGGCGATTGCTCATGGCGCCAAGGGCATTTTGTATTGGGGAACTTATTTCCTTCCCGCAAACGCTGAGGGTGCGGCGCTTCGCACTTCAATCTACGCCCTGACCAGCGAACTCGGGAAGCTGCAACCTTTCCTGACCGCTCCGGAGGACGCCTCGGCGCGCGTCAAGTTGACCGAGTCTACGGGCCGCTCAGTGCCCGGCGAAAGGGGCGTCCGATTGCTGGCCCGCCGGGTCGGCTCCGATTGGGTGATCGTCCTGGTCAATGAGGACAAC
>JAJYHU010000349.1 GCA_021784615.1 Acidobacteriota bacterium
ATTCCTCCGTCAATACCGGTTTCAAAAAACTGCTTTTAAGGCAAGAAGTGTTTTGATACCGTTGTGGGTTCTCTCGGGATTGAATTATATGCTGGCGACGATTCCTCGTCTGCAAACGGGTAGAAGCGTGCTGCAAAGTGGGAAACGAATCAGGCAGCCCGCATTGAATACGGAGGAAGAAAAATGGACAGGCGACGATTTATCAGAAACTCAGTATTGGGGGTAACAGCCGTTTCAGGAAGCCTGATGTTGAACTGCAAGCCCTCAACTTCCGGCAAGGGCGGCGGTGAAGAGACGGCCACGCTGTTCCATAAAGAACACGGCTATGAGCTGTTTCCCTCACAAGTCCCAAGCAAACAATGGGCGCAGTTCGATGCCGCGGGGTTTACGGAGCCTGCCTGCGGCATCGTGTACCGGCGCACGGATGAAGTGCCAAACGGAATGCCGTTGGGAGGCGTTGCGACCGCGGCGCTCGACCTCGATACGGATGGCACCTTCGGCTTTTGCAACCTCTTCAATTCCGGTGTTCCCACGCGGGGGCCGATGCAATACGGTTTCTTAGGGTTGAGCGGCGGCGGGCGCACCTGGATTTTGTCCACGCGTCCGGTGACGGGCATTGAAAGCGCCAAGGACATTCATTACTGGGGCCATTATCCGGTCGCGGACCTGGAATACAAATTGGAGGGGCCGTTGAGCGCGGGGCTGCGAGCCTGGGCGCCCTTTATCCCAGGCGACGCTGAGTTGTCCAACACACCGGGAGCAGTGTTTGAAGTTCACGTCCGAAACCTTTCACAGGAAACCCAAAAGTGCACGCTGGCTTTCAGCTTTCCCGGTCCCACGCAAGCGGAAGCGCAAATTTCCCGCACGAGCCCGCGGATACCATTTCCCTTGTTCGGGGCCTCCGAGGCGGTTGCGCAGGGATCCGTTCCGGCTCGGCGAAAAGAAACACGCGGAGAGGGATTTCAGGCGCTTTCGGTCAGCGCTGACACAGGGACCGGCTACGCCATCGGCGTATTAGGTTCGGAAAAAGTCCGGTGGGGCGGAGGGCTCTGGGTGCCAGGATACGACTACGCAACCGGGCAGCAGTGGCAAGGGATTCGAGGCCACCTGCCCAAAGGCGCTGAGAACGATTTCAGCGGCTCGGCGGCGGCGGATTTTGAAGTGGCGCCCGGCGAAGAAAAAGTGGTCCGTTTCGTTCTGGCATGGTATTCGCCGCTGTGGAAAGGAGAGAAGCACAACGTTTTTGAACGAATGTACGCCCGGAAATATAAAGACGCTGCCGCCGTCGTCGAGGACCTGGCCACGCACCATGCGAGCCTGCTGAAGCGCGTCCTTTCCTGGCAGCAGGCGATCTATAGCGACCCATCTTATCCCGTGTGGCTGCGCGAATCGCTGGTGAACATCTTGCACCTGATGACCAAGACAGGCTACTGGGCGCAGGCCAAGCCGCCTCTCAAAGACTGGGTAAAAGCGGATGATGGGTTGTTCGGCATGAGCGAGTGCCCGCGCGAGTGCCCGCAGATCGAGTGCATCCCGTGCAGCTTCTACGGAAACGTGCCGCTGGTTTACTTTTTCCCCGAGTTGGCCCGGTCAACCCTGAACGGATATAAGGGCTATCAGTTCCCGGATGGCGCTCCGCCCTGGGTCTTTGGCGGATGCACGGCGGGCGCGGCGGAAGGATATAACGACACCGATCCCTGCGACATGGCCACTCCCTCGCCAGGCTACCAAAACACGCTCAACGGGCCTTGCTATGTGGATATGTTTGACCGCTACTGGCAGACAACCGGCGACGACGAAATCCTGAAGGAGTTCTATCCTTCTTTGAAAAAAGCGGTGGTCTACACAATCAATCTGCGCCCTGGCCCCGAAGGAATTATCAGCGTTCCGGCGGGCGACCGCAATCCGACCCAGCCTCATGCCAAGCCCGGCGGCGGATTGGACTGGTTTGAAGGCAACGGCTGGTTCGGCATGACGCCGCACGTGGGAGGAGTTCACTTGGCCATGCTGCGAATGGCCGAGCGGATGGCAAACAAAATGGGCGACCAGTCCTTTGCCAGCCAGTGCCGGCAATGGATTGAAACAGGAAGCAACCTGATGGAATCGAAGCTGTGGGCCGGCAAGTATTACTTGAGCTACTACGAGCCGGAGCTGAACAAGAAATCAGACTTGATCTTCGGCTACCAACTGGATGGAGAATGGATGGCGAATTATCACGGGCTGCCCGGAGTCTTCCAAAAGGACCGTGTGCCTGTTGCGCTCGACACGATTAAAGAGACTTGTGTAGCGATCAACCGCTATGGGGCGGCAAACTTTACGGAACCCGACGGCAAGCCTGTTGCCCGCGTTGGCTATGGAACCTACGGCTACTTTCCCCCGGAGGTGTATATGCTGGCCGCAACTTTTATCTACAACGGTCAAAAAGCTGTTGGCCTGCATGTTCTCAGGACCTGTCTGGAGGGAATTTCGGTAAAGTACGGATATACCTGGACGCAGCCGAACGTGGTCAGCGGAGACACGGGCAAACGAATCTACGGCGCCGATTACTACCAGAACATGATTCTCTGGTCGATCCCGGCAGCCATCGAGGGGCAGGATTTGAAGCAGGCCGCGGGGCCCGGATCGCTGGTGGACAAGGTTTTGAGGGCGGCGCGAACGGCCTGACTTATTGCTGGAAGAAAAATAAGTTTGGGACCAAGTCTGCAGGCGACGGAACAAAGGAGCATATGAACCTAAAGGCGCAATACCTGATCAAACTGATTGCCGCAACCCTGCTGGCGGCCACAGTAGCCATGGCCCAGGTGCATATTCCCTGGGGAGTTCCCGGGCGCGAATATCAAGCCCCGGCTGGCACGGCGGACTGGCTTACCCCAGAGGTGCTGGGCATGCCGCGCAGCCAGATTGTGTTCACAGACCGCATGTTGCGCCTCTTCAATGGCCGCGGTGCTATTTCCATCCGGGATAAATGCGTAACGGGCTTGCAACGGCTCCAATTCCCACCTATTAATGTGCGCGATTACAAGTTCTACCTGGCCTTCCGCGAGGCCAAAACAGGAACCCTGATCCAAGACATTATGCCGGAAGTCTACGATCATAAAGTTCAGACCGGCAAGGGACCCCATCCCTTAGGATTGAATTTCACTCCCGGGGCCCCTTTTGTCATGCTCCTCCAGCGCGCCTACTGGCAGCCGAACGCGTTTTATCGGACCGGAACATTCCACAAGGAAATCAAGGGCCATTGGATCTCGTTTAGGATTAAGACCAAGGCCAGCGTTTCCGCCGTTGCCGATGAAATCTACCTGAAGGTTGAGCTTGAAAACCGGGAATCGGACCCCCTTGTTCTGACCGCCATTCCGGACCAGCGAGCCTCTGATCTTTCCCTGGATTTTACCCACGTCAAAACCAAGCCCGCAAGCCCGGTCACCCATCTCAGCTTTAATACCCTGGAAAGCAACCAGATCAGGATCAGCGTCGAGAGCAACCTGCCGAACCACAACAAGGCGGGATGGCATTGGGTGATTGCCGGCCACTCAAAAAGCACGGCGGACTTTGCGATCGTTCTCCAACGGCTTCCCGCCGCACCGCCTTCCGCCACCCAAGCCGACATCGCTCAACGGGAGAAAGCCGCCGGTCAAGCGGAGCGCGACCAGTTGCGGTGGGCAGCGGAGCGCCTTCCTGAAGTCTCGACGGCGGACCCGGCTTTTGACGATTTTTACCGCCGATGCATCCTGAGCGTTCTCATGTCCCGCTGGGACCGCAAGAACTTTATCATCCAACCTTTCTATGCGGTTGGGACCTGGACCTTCACCATTGCCTGGGACACGTCGTACGCGTCGGCGATGTTGAGTATTCTTGATCCCGCCGGCCTGCGGAAAGCCTTCCTGAGCAACCTCCGCGCCGGCCTTCTCAAGAACAGCTATGAGCCCTGGAATGGCAAGACAAGCGCAACTCCTCATTGGTACGCCCAAGGGCCTTTTGCTGAAATGCAAATTCTGCAGGATTATCTCCGTCAAACCGGCGACACGAGTTTTTTGAACCAGTCGGCGGGAAACGCCACCGTCTTCGGGAAGATGAAACATCTCGGCTTTGACCTTGAAAAAAGGTTTGCCCGGCCGGACGGCCTGCTCGACTTCGGGCCTGGCTCCGATAGGATGATTGAGATTGCCACCGACGGTTACCAGCACGTCTATGCAGCGGTCAATGGATTGGCGGTGGCTTATTTCCGCCAAATGGCGGAGTGGTGCCGCACCCGAAATGATCCCGACGCCACAAAATTTGACCAATGGGCCGCCAAGCTTGACCGCTCGATCAATCAAAAACTCTGGGTGCAGAAAGAGGGCTGGTTCGTCAACCTTTACCCCGACGGAAGCCGGCATTTGGTTTGGAGTTACGACCTCTTCGACTTGCTCAATTCCGGCATCCTGTCGGCTGAGCAACAACACCTCCTGGTCAGCCACATAAAAGAAGGCGAGTTCCTTGGACCTTACGGAATGTATTCCATTTCCAAGGCTGATCTGACTCATTGGGATCTTGAGGATGTGGATTGGGGCGGAGGCGGCCAGTACGCGGGCGAGCCGCTTCGCGTGGCCGAGTCTTTATATCGGTTGGGGTATCCGGAAACCGCGTGGGATATTCTTGCCCGGTGCACTCGGTGGACAAACCATTTTCCTTACATCCCGCAGGAGATCTTCGGAGATTCTCCCCGGTATCCTGAGGTGGAAATGCCCGTCGATATTTCAGCGGGAGGCGGCGTTCAGGCGATTCTGTTTGGAGTGTTCGGGCTGCGGCCGCATGACAATGGTTCCCTGGATATCGCTCCATCCTATCACCACGAATTAGGGGTTGCGCGGATGATGGGCTATAAATTTCGGGGCCATACCTACGGGGTGACAATGGACCCATGGAATTATGAGGTCTATCGGGATGGCCGGTTGGCCGCCCGGAATGTTTATGGAAAAACCACTGCTTTCCCGGCGCCCCGGGAAAACACCGGCGGGGAGCAGATCAGGAGAGGAAATCCCGCAAACTAAAGTATCCTTCAGGTCAATGGCGGAATCGCCACGGCAAAGTTGCTACGACGAAGTGTGAATTCAAGGGGGTCCCGATGAGTCCTGTTAATCGAAGGCAATTTCTGGCGAGCGGCGCCGCAGGGGCAGCGGCTCTCGCAAAACATTCTTCGATCAAGCGGGTCAAGACGCCGCTCACTCCACAGTATCGCGTCTACGACCACTTGCTCAATCCCCGCGAGCATCCCGACGATATCCACCGTCCCGTGCGGGCGCCCGGATGGGACACCTATGGTTACCGCACACGCTTTGCCGGCGGAGGATTTGGGGTGGACAACGACCAAATCGTGAACGTCGCCCAGGTAATCGAAAAGATGAAGGACAAATTTGGGCTGGCGGACGCGTTTCAGGCCACCTACAACATCCTTTACGCCGAGAATCTTGCGGAAGCGGCCACCGAGATCAAAAAACAGGGGGCGTTCCTCCATGACATCGAGGGTTACATACCCGGCTGCGGACCGGGCGGCGGCATGACTCAGTTTACGGCGCCGAGTCAGCCTCTGGAATTGATCGAGGCGGAGTTGGGAGACCACTGGCTGGGCATGTGCAATGCGGAGCAGGATGGCCGCTATATCGGCCAGCATGCGCCGCAGTTATACCCTTCCTGCGCCGGTCCGTACGAGCAGTATCTGAATTTCCACCGGCATTTTGAGCAGCTTCATGACGATCTCGGCAACCGGAAGATTATGGCGATTGTCACGCTGAATTATGGGCATTATCTTTTGAAAGAGGGGCTTTACACGCTGATCGGCGCGGAAACAGCCCAAGGTCTTCCCAACGCTCAACTTTATTACTCCTTCATTCGCGGCGCAGGCAAACAATATGGCGTGCCGTGGTGGGCTATCGAATCGGTCTTCAATCGCTGGGGTTACAAGCGATACGGCGGCAAGAATCATAATGCAGGCTACCCGTGCGGTCCCACAAAAGGCGCCAGCCTCAGCCTGCTGAAGCGGCTGCGGTACTCGGAGATTTTGTATAACTGTGTGCTGGTTGGATATGAACAAAGCTACTTTTATATCGACACTCCTCCCGGAGAGGACAAGCTTTCTCCCATTGGAGTCATGCAGCAGGCATCCCGCCGCTGGGTTGACACGGTGGGATCCGTCGAGCAACTGGGCGTTATGCTGACGCCGGTCGCGGTGATGCTCGACTTCTTTTCCGGCTGGACGTTTCCCCGCCACCTCTATTCGGAAAACATTTATCGTGCCTGGGGCAATCTGCCTTATCGGGAGGGCGGCTATTTGACGCATGGCGTTCTTAATATGCTTTATCCTACATACCAGGATTCTTCCTACTACCACGACGAGACGGGCTTTATCTCGCCCGCTCCTTATGGCGACGGCGTCGATTGCCTTCTGAGTGACGCGGAGAGCTGGCTCCTCGCCCGATATCCCCTGCTCGTTATCGGCGGCGAACTGACGGGTGGAATCGAGATCCGGGACAAACTGGCAGGTTATGTGGAGGGCGGCGGCAATCTCGTCATTACCGCCGGCAGCCTTGCGAAGCTGCCCGGGGGCCTTTGCGGAGTGCAATTGGCCGAAGCGCCTCGGCAGTTTGCCGCCAAGACTGCGGTGCAGGCCGGTAAGAAGAGGCTGGTCGAAGACTTTCCCTTCCTGCTGCACCCTTTGAGTTTTCCCGTCGAAGCGACGGTGGCAGCAAGCTCTGGTTCGACGCCGGCGGTGGTTGAAGTCACGAGCGGCGCGGGAAAGCTGACGGTCATCGCAAGTCCCTTCGGCGTCAGCGGCGAGTCAACCGTGAAGGGTCCCATCACAAGCAGGGTGGATGAACCTCTCGCAAATCCCTTCCCCCTCCTGAAGCACGTCCGCCACGTTCTCGACGGCGCCTTCCGCGCCCAGGTGCTCTTTGAAGTTGGCGACGGCCTGAGCTTGATTGCCTGTCGGAAAAAGCCCGGGGAATATACCCTCGGAATTTGCAATAACACGCTTCACGAGCAGCCCTTGAAGA